>JAQGNH010000586.1 GCA_028291945.1 Betaproteobacteria bacterium | reverse complement strand
GACGCTACTGGCTTAATCTGCAGACCGGCGCCTGGGGCTATGCGGGCCATGCGCGTGTGCAAGGCGTGCTCGGCGACGCTTGCGTGCGCCAGCAGCGTCGCAAGAGCCTGTCGGAGCGGGGCCTGCTCTACGGCCCCGGTGAGCTCCTCAGGCACTAGCGCGTGCGATATCCAATGCGCAGCGTCGAACGCAGCGTGCGTGGGTTCTGCACGAACCTTGTCCTCAGCTTAAAGTCCGTAACGCTCGCACGAATGGACTCTCAATCCGCGTTCAGTCCCAGCTTCTTGACTACAGCCCTCCAGACCTCGACACCTTTCCGGATCTCCGCGTGAAATTGAGGTCGGCGTGCCTCCGGCAGGCGCGACGCCATCACCCGAGAGGTGCTCTTCCATGTCCTTCGATTTAAGCGCCGCATTGAGCTCGCTATTGAGCCTCGACAAAACCGGCTGCGGAAGATTTTTCGGCGCAATGAGACCGTGCCATAAGATGACTTCGTACCCTTGAGCCCGGATTCGCTGATGGTCGGAATATCGGGCGCCGCCAGCATGACAGGCGTGATGTCATTCATCCGGTCGAAGGTGAGCTTGCACATGCTCGGGCCGACGGTGTAGCTCGCTGCGATCAGCGTCAGCGTATAGCCGTCTGCAGGCGCTTTGACGCCAAGCTCGGCGCCGACGGTGCCGCCGGCTCCCGCGCGGTTGTCGACGAGCACCTGCTGGCCCAGGGCGCAGTCGAGCATCATGCTCGGCGAGATGCAGACCGTATTTCTCATCGCCCACAACAATCGGACCGGCATGTTCGACTACCGACGACCCCGTCCCGTGCGCAAGGCCGCTGCAGGTGTTCAAGCTATTCCAGCAGTTCGTGGACGGCATCTTGGTCAACAACGAGCGCGCGCTCACAGAAGTCCATGCGGATTATTCGACGACGACCGAAATCGCTGATGCACTGCTGCAAAGATCCGATGTGCCGTTTCGCATCGGCCATCATTTCGCGTCGAAGCTGACCGACCACGGCCGCGGTCTGTGGCTCCAGGAAATCCCGTACCCAGAAGCCGCGCGCCTCTACGAAGCGCAGACGAAGGAGGCTTTCCCGTTAAGCGAAGCGGACTTCTCGGAAGTGACTAGCGCCGAGTACATGGTATTCGGCCGCAAAGGCATTGGCGGGCCGCAACTCACTGAAGTGAACCGCATGCTCTGCGTCGAGCGTGACAAGGTCGCCGTGGAGCGCGCGTGGCTGACCACGCGCAGTGACCATCTTGCGCGCGCCGAAGCAACGCTCGAGCAGGACTTCGCCTCGTTGGCGAGTCGGTGCTCTGAGGAGACTCTTAACAGGCGTCACCGCGAGGCATCGTGCGCCATCGCGACGTGACCGCTACGAGGGCCCGCGTTCAGCGACGCAGTCTTCCGACCTCCTCCGGGACGAGGGTCAAAACGCTGTCAGCGAGAGCGGAGGCTCCACCTTGGCAACGGCGGGTGTCGCGCAAGCCCTCATGGGTGAGCTTGTCGCCGGCTGATCTTGGTAACACCTCAGCTTCCTCGCACCACCGACGGGCGCACAACGCGAAAACGGTGCGCCCGGGACCCCCTTCGCACGGCCTGCCATCTACAACGTCCTGATTGTAAAAGGCCCGTTCCCGACACGGCAGTGGCGCAGTTATTGCGAATGTCATGACGGCGAATGCTGGGATCGTGTGCGCGCCGCCGCGGACGACGCCTCGCTGCAACGAATTCGGGAGATAGCGTTATGACAACCGCAAAGCCCGCGATTTGGGTTCCCGGAGACTGGAACGCTTTTTTCGGATTCGGCACCAACATTCTCGTCAACATGCTGGTTCTGACCGGCTTGCTGCGCTACGTGCTGCACATGCCGGACGACACCGTGTTCGGACGCATCCTTCGGCCTGCGGGCTGATGCTCTTCATCAGGGGCGTACGACGCGCGGTGGCCGGATGGATGTTCCCTTTCATCATTAGCGACGCACGCTGCGCTTGCGCGTCATTCCGGCGCAGCGCTTTGAAAATATCCTCGTACCGACAAGTTCTCTGGATCGGCGCAATGGCCGGACTGCTGGCCCTCGCTTCCGGTGCTACCGAGGCCGGCAAGAAGAACGACACCGTGATCTGGCTCACCGAGTTCGAGACGCCGACCTACGACTTCTACGCCCAGGTCCAACGCGAAGGCGTCATACTCAGCAAGCACATATGGGACACCCTGGTCGACGTCGATCCCGTCAGCGGCGAGATCAAGCCGCATCTCGCCACTTCGGTCGCGTTCATCAATCCGACGACGATCGAGGTCAAGCTGCGCCAGGGGGTAAAGTTTCACAACGGCGACCCACTGACGGCGGATGACGTCGTCTATACCATCACCTGGCAGAACGATCCAGCCAACACCAACGTCGTGGCGCGCTCGCGCACCAGCTGGATCCGGCAAGCCGAAAAGGTCGACCCCTACACCGTGCGCCTCCACCTGCACGAGCCGTTTGCACCGGCCTTCGCCTATCTTGTGGCGGAGGTGCCCATCTATCCCGCCGCCTATACCAAGGCGAACGGATCCGAAGGCATGAGCCGAGCGCCGGTCGGCACCGGTCCCTACAAAGTGACGGAGGTGACGCGGGGCAAGCAGATCGTGCTGGAACGGAACAAGGACTATTTCGGGGGCCTGAAAGGCCAGCCACGGATCGGCAAGATCGTGATGCGGGTCGTACCGGAGTACAACACCCAGATCGCCGAGCTCCTGTCCGGCAACGCGGACTTCATCTGGCGCATCCCGAAAGACCAGGCCGAGAGAATGAAAAGCCGGCGCGGTATCAAGATCATGGTGGGCGACACCATGCGCATCGGATACATGTCGTTCGACATCACCGGCCGGCCGGGCGCTCAAGCCGAGCCGCTGCGCAAGGTCGAGGTCAGGCAGGCCATCACGCACGCGATCAACCGCAAGGCGATCGTCGACCAGATGCTGGGAGGTGGCACGGTGCTAGACCTCAGCTGCTATCCGTCACAGATCGGGTGCGCGTCCAAGGGCGCCGCGAGATACGATTACAACCCTGCGAAAGCCAAAGCGCTGCTCGCGAAAGCGGGTTATCCGGGCGGCTTCGAGATCGACCTTTACGGCAACCGCGACCGTCAGCTCGCTGAAGCGATGATGGGCGACCTGGCCAAGGTCGGGATCAAAGTCCGATTGCAGATGCTGCAGTCCGCTCCGCTGCGCGACAAGGTTCGCAAAGGAGAGGTGCCGCTCAGTTTCAGAACCTGGGGTTCGGGCTCGCTCAACGATGCGGCGGGCTCGACCGGATACTTCTTCGGCAAGGGACCGGACAACACCACCCAGGACGCCCGCGTGACCGAGCTGATCAGGAAAGCCGACACTGAGATCGATCTGCCGAAGCGCCTCGCCTTGTACGACCAAGCGCATAAGCTCATCGCCCAGAACGCCTATTGGGTGCCGCTGTGGTCGTATGTCTATTTCTATGCCATGACGGACGATCTGCAGTTCCAGCCCACGCCGGACGAGATCCCGCACCTCTACCGCGCGAGCTGGAAATGATCGTGCCGCGGCGGCGGAGCGCTTAATGCTGAAGTACACGCTGCACAAGCTGCTGATGGCCGCCCTGGTCGCGGTCACGGTCTCGTTCATCGCCTTCATGTTGCTGCGGGTCTCGGGCGATCTGGCAACCGCCATGGGCGACGAAGCGGCGAAGGGCGAGGACATTGCGCGCTTGCGGGTGCAGCTCGGCCTCGACCGGCCCCTGCTGTCGCAGTACTGGGACTGGGCCTCACGCGCTTCGACGGGTGACTTCGGCAAGTCGTTCTACTACCCGGAGACCGTTTGGACGCTGCTGAAACAGCGTCTGCCGGTCACGCTCAGCCTGGCGTGCTGGGGTCTGGCGGTATCGCTCGCCATCGGCATTCCGCTCGGCGTTCTCGCCGCGCTGCGGCCGAACACATTGATGGATCGCGTGGCGATGACGCTGGCGGTCCTGGGTCAGGCGCTACCCACGTTCTGGCTCGGCCTGCTGCTGATCGTCTTCTTCGGGCTGACCTTGCGCTGGCTCCCGATCAGCGGCGCGGACACCTGGCTCCACTTCGTGCTGCCGAGCTTCGTGCTCGGCTATTACTCGACGCCGGCAGTCATGCGGCTGACCCGTTCGGGGATGCTGGAGGTGCTCGCTTCCGACTATATCCGTACCGCCTATGCCAAAGGGTTGCCGCACCGCACGGTGCTTTTCAAACATGCGCTGCGCAACGCCGTCATCCCGGTCGTCGCGCTCGCTTCGGTCCAGTTCGGGCATATGCTGTCCGGCTCGGTCGTGATCGAGACGGTGTTCGCGATGCAAGGCATCGGGCAGCTCGCCTGGCAGTCGATCAGCCGGCAGGACTTTCCGGTGGTGCAGGCCGTGCTGCTGCTGGTATCGATGTTTTATGTCTGGCTCACCTTTGCCTCCGACCTGATCAATGCCTGGCTCGATCCGCGCATTCGAGCGAGCTGACCATGGCGCTTGGCCTCACATCCGCAACCGCAACCGTCGGCGAGATCGAACTGGCGCCCGCCCTAGGCACCGTGCGCCTGCGCCGCATGCTCGGGCACAAGAGCTTCGTCATCGCGGGCGCCATCTTGAGCGTAATCGTGGTGCTCGCAGTGGCGGCGCCGCTGGTGGCGCCGTACGATCCCTACGCGCAGGACCTGGGTAATCGCCTGGTACCGCCGGCGTTCATGGACGGCGGCTCATGGGCACACCCGTTCGGCACCGATGCGCTCGGTCGCGACTATCTTACCCGCGTCATCTACGGCGCCCGCGTGTCGCTCATGATCGGCGTGCTGACGGCGTTGATGTCGGGGCTCATCGGCGCCGTGTTGGGCGTTATAGCAGGCTATTTCGGCGGCCGGATCGATGCGGTGATCTGCTACCTACTCGCGGTGCGGCTTTCGATGCCGGTGGTGCTCATTGCGCTCGCAGTCGTGTCGCTGGTCGGCGGCTCGCTTACGGCGGTCATCATGGTGATGGGCCTGTTGCTGTGGGATCGATATGCCGTCGTGATGCGAAGCGCCACTCAGCAAGTGCGTGCGCTCGACTATGTCGCCGCGGCGCAGGCGGTCGGCGCCTCGACACCCCGCATCGTGCTGACCGAAGTACTGCCCAATGTGTTGAACAGCCTCATCGTGGTCGCGACGTTCGAGATTGCGCACGCGATCCTGCTGGAGGCGTCGCTCTCGTTCCTCGGTCTGGGGGTGCAACCCCCACTGCCCTCCTGGGGATTGATGATTGCGGAAGGCCGCCAGCACCTGCTGTTCGAGCCCTGGGTGATCGTGATTCCCGGGATCGCGCTATCCATCCTGGTCCTGTCGGTGAACATGATCGGCGACGGCATCCGCGACATCGCCGCGCCAGAGAATCGCAGCTGAGGAGACGGCCCTGGGCACCCTGCTGGAAGTTCGCGATCTCGAAGTCGACATTCCGCTTGCGGCCGGGATGCTGCACCCGGTGCGCTCGGTGTCCTTCTCGGTCAACCGCGCAGAAACGCTCTGTATCGTCGGGGAATCGGGGTGCGGCAAATCGCTCACAGCGCTTGCCCTGATGGGGCTGCTGCCGCGCCGGGCCGTGCGCAGTGCGAAGCGCCTGACGCTCGACGGAATCGACTTGATCGGCGCTTCCCAGGCGCAGATGTCGTCGCTGCGAGGCAGCCGCATGGCGATGATCTTCCAGGAGCCGATGACCTCGCTCAATCCGGCCTACACCATCGGGAATCAGCTGGAGGAAATGCTGCTGCGGCACCGCAAGGTGACGCGCCGCGAGGCGCGCGAGCGGGCGCTGTATCTGCTGGAGAAGGTCGGCATCACGGCCGCGGCGAGTCGGCTCAAGCAGTACCCGCACCAGTTGTCGGGAGGGCTGCGCCAGCGCGTCATGATCGCGATGGTGCTGATGTGCGGACCGGATCTGATCATCGCCGACGAGCCGACGACGGCACTCGACGTGACGATCCAGGCGCAGATCCTGCTCTTGCTGGCGGAGCTGCGGCGCGAGCTCGGCATGGGGCTGGTCCTGATCACGCACGATCTCGGCATCGTGGCGCGCATCGCGGACCAAGTCGCCGTCATGTATGCCGGTGAGATCGTCGAGCAGGGCACGGCGGCCGAGGTGTTCCGCGCGCCGCTGCATCCTTATACGCGCGGCCTGATGGCCTGCATCCCGGTCCCGGGCAAGGTCGCCCGCGGCAGCCATCTCGGCTCGATTCCCGGCATGGTGCCTTCGCTGATCGGCGATCTCTCCGGCTGCGGTTTCCGTGAGCGTTGCGGCTTCCGTCGCGCCGGATGCGAAGCTGCGATCGAGCTGAGGACTGCGGCGGGCGAACATGCTCGTCGCTGCATCCTGCCCACTGTAACGGTGCTGTCCGCATGAGCATTCTGCTCGAGACGCGTGAGGTCGTGCGCACGTTTCGTGTCGGCGGGGGGATGTTCCAGCGGGCCAAGACCCTGCGCGCGGTCAGCGGCGTCAGTCTAAGTGTGGCGAGCGGAGAGGTCCTGGGTCTGGTCGGCGAATCCGGCTGCGGCAAGACCACGCTCGCGAGGATGCTGCTCGGCCTGCTGGAGCCCTCGGGCGGAGAGATCCTGTTCGATGGCAAGCCGCTGTACACAATGAGTCGGCTCGCGCGTGCACGCCGCGTGCAGCCGATCTTCCAGGATCCGTACTCTTCGTTGAATCCACGCCGCACGGTGGCAGACATCGTCTCGTTGCCGCTGCGTGTGCACGATGTCGGCACCACGGACGACCAGAAGCGCCGCGTGCTCGAGATCCTCGACCTGGTCGGGCTTGCGCGCCGGTATGCCGGAAGCTATCCCAACCAGCTTTCAGGCGGACAGCGCCAGCGCGTTGCCATCGCACGGGCACTGGTGATGCGACCCGAGGTCGTAATCTGCGACGAGCCGACCTCGGCGCTCGACGTATCGGTGCAGTCTCAGATCCTCAACCTGCTGCTCGATCTGAGGCGCGATCTCGGCATCACCTATGTGCTGATCAGCCACAACCTCGCGGTGGTCGAGCACCTTGCGACCCGTGTTGCCGTCATGTACCTCGGCCGCATCGTCGAGGAGAAGGACACGGAAAGCCTCTTTCGCGATCCGCGGCATCCTTATACCCGCGCGCTGCTCGATTCGGTGCTCACGCCCGAACCCGGCCGCGGCATTCCGGATGCTCAGCTCGGCGTCGCATTTCCCAACCCGATCGATCCGCCGACCGGCTGCACGTTTCACCCGCGCTGCCGCTTCGCCATGACGCGTTGTTCCAGTGTCGCGCCGACGCCGATCCGCCAGCCGGGTAGCGTCGTGGAGTGCCATCTCCACGACCAGGCCGTACCCTCCCGCTGAGCCAAGCGCATTTCGCGCAAGTGATCAGCGCCGAGTACATCGTGTTCAGCCGCAGGGGGGCGCAGCTCCCCGAGGTCAAGCGGATAGGCTCAGAAGACCGTAATGCCCGAACGCGAGGACGCCTCATTCATTCGGCACCGTTTCCCATGCATTCACTTCGCCATGCTCGCGGGACTGATGGTATGAACGGCCCATTAGCCATAGCGCGAGCGCAATGGCGACACATCCGAGCTGCCCTGCTGCCAGCCAGAG
>JAQGNH010000121.1 GCA_028291945.1 Betaproteobacteria bacterium | reverse complement strand
ATGTCGAAAGAGCAGATCGCGCTCCTCAACCGCGAGATGAACCGCGCGGTGAAGCTGCCGGACGTCGCCGAGAAGCTCGACACGCTTGGTCTCGAAGTTCACACCGAGTCGCCCGAATACTTCTCGGACGTTCTGCGCCGCGATTTCGAGAAGTGGGGCAAGGTCGCGCGCGATATCGGATTCAAGCCGCGATGATCGGCCGTTATGACGATTGAATGGAGAGCAACATGACATTACGGGTAAGACGAGTCGTGACGGGACACGATGCGAACGGCAAGGCGGTCGTCGTGACTGACGAGACGCTGACCGCGGTCCCGCGGCGCATCGGCTCGGATATCACGGGCTGCGAGATCTGGTCGACGGATCGGATGCCGGTCGACAATTCGCGCGAGGCCGATGCCGCGCAACGCGCCGGTTTCGTCGTGCGCCACAACTATGTAGGCAGCGGTCAGGGCACGACGTGTCGCGTCACCGAGTTCGCGCCCGGTCACGGACGGTTCACGCACCGCACCGAAACGGTCGACTACGCGATCCTGTTATCGGGCGAAATCGACCTCGAGCTGGACGGCGACGAAGTCGTGCATCTGAAGCCGGGCGACGTTGTCGTTCAGCGCGGCACGGTGCACACTTGGATCAACAAGGGCACGGTGCCGGCGGTCTTCGCGTTCATCCTCGTCGACGCGACGCCGGCGGAGGTCAACGGCGAGCCGCTGCGGACCGTGTACTAGCTTATTGACCGCTGCGGATCAGCCTCTTCTTCCGAGCGGCCCGCGCAGCAATTGCCCGGGCAATGCTCCTGTGTGCTTGCCGTTGCGAAGCAGAACCTCGCCGTTGACGACCGTGGCCGCAACGCCGCGCGTGCGCTGCACGAGCCGTCGCGCACCTGCCGGCAGGTCGTCCACCACTTCAGGCATCTCGGCCATGATCGTGTCGGGATCGAAAACGACCATGTCGGCGGCCATGCCTTCGCGGATCAGGCCGCGGTCGTGGAAACCCCACAGCGTCGAGGGAACCGACGTCAGCATCTGCACGGCGCGCTCGAGCGTGAACGCCTGCTTCGTGCGCACCCAGTGGTAGAGTAGGTGCGTCTGCAGCGACGAGTCCATGAGCTGCGAGACGTGCGCGCCCGAGTCCGAGAAAGTGGTGACCGTGCGCGGGTGGCGCATGATCTCGAGCGCGATGTCCTGGTCTTCGTTCGCCACGGGCTGAAGGAAGAAGAGATCGAGGTCCTTCTCGAGCGCGAGCTCGATCATCGTCTCGGCCGGATGCTGGCGGCGCTCGCGCGCGACTTGCGCAACGGTCTTGTGCGGCCCCTCGACAGTGTCGAACACGAGCAACCAGTCGTAGTCGGCCGGACGCGCTTCGGTGCCGAGCGCCTTGCGGCCGTCTTTCGCGCCCGAGTTTTCGATCAGCGTGCGGCGCAACGCCGGATCGCGAAGCTTCTGCTTCTGTTCTTCGATCGGCAGCTTGCGGATGTCTTTCCACACCGGTAGGCGATCGAAAGGCATCTGCGTCTTGAATGAAAGAAGCGCGGAAAGCGAGCGGCTGTGCGCCTGCGCGAACATGCGCCCGCCATGCGCCGCGGTTTCGTCGAGCAGGTCGAGGTACTTCTTCCACGTTCCCTTCACGCCGCGCCGGCTGAAGACGCCGAACGTCACTGGCCGGCCCGACTCGACGGCGAGGTCACGCAGCCGCGTGTGCCACTCGCGCACGCCCGGGTCGCCGTCGTTACGGTCGACGCCCTCGCCGGCGTTCTCGAAGATGCCGGCATTCAATTCGCCCATCGCGTTCACGAGCCGCCGCACCTCGCTCCACGGCGCGACTCTGCTCGCGACGGGACGACCGTCAGGCGTCTCGTGGCTCGGCGAGCGCGAGGAGGTGAAGCCCATCGCGCCGGCCTCGATCGATTCGCGCACGCAGTGCTCCATCGCCTTGAGATCGTCTTCGGTCGCGGCGCCGTCGAACGCGCGCTCCCCCATCACGAACGTCCGAATCGCCGAGTGGCCCACATAGCCCGAGTAGTTGATGCCCTTGGGCAGCTTCTCCAGTGCCTCGAGATATTCGGGATAGGTCGTCCAGCTCCACTTGATGCCCGCTTCCATCGCGGCGGGCGGGATGTCCTCGGCGCGCTGGAGGTTGCGCACGACGAGGTGCTTGTCTTTCTCCGCGCACGGCGCGAGCGTGAAGCCGCAGTTGCCCATGACGACCGTCGTGATGCCGTGATAGCACGAAGACGTGCCCAGCGGATCCCAGAAGATTTGCGCGTCCATATGCGTGTGGCCGTCGATGAAGCCGGGCGTGACGACGTGACCTTCCGCGTCGATGACCTCGCGCGCGTTTTCGCCGCGGATGCGTCCGATCGTCGTGATCTTGCCGCCGTTCACGCCGACGTCCGCACGATAGCGGGGCAGGCCCGAGCCGTCGATCACCGTGCCGTTCCTAATTACGAGGTCGTAGGACATGGTTGGCACCCCCTTATTGACGCTTCAGTTTACGCGGCTATCTTGTCGCGCGGCTTCGTGATCGTTTCGGACGATAAGCCGCCATGTCTATTCGCCCTGGATGCCGTATTGCCGGACGACCTTCGTCCAGTGCTCCGCTTCCTCGCGCACCTTCTTATGGAATTGCTCGGGCGTTATATTGACGACCTCGACGCCCATGTTGTCCATCACGCTCTTTGTATCCGGAGCGCCCATCAGCTTGTTGATCTCGGTGTTGAGCCGCGCCGTAATGTCCTTCGGCAGGCCGGCGGGTCCGAAGGCGCCGTACCACACCAGCGCTTCGTAGCCCGGCAGCGTCTCGGCAATAGCGGGCACGTCGGGCAGCATGGCAACACGAGTGGCTCGCGTGACGCCGAGAAGCCTCAACCGACCCGCCTTCGCGTGCGGGAGAGTCTGGGTGGCCGCGGTGATGACCATCTGCGTCTGCCCGGTCACGGTGGCGAGCACTGCCGGCGCGCCGCCCTTGTAGGGTACGTGCAGCAGACGGATGCCGGCCATCTTCTCGAACACCGCGACATTGAGATGCGTCGACGAGCCGGTTCCCGCGGAGGCATAGGCGAGCTCGCCGGGACGCGCCTTGGCGACCGCGATGAATTCCCTCACGTTCTTCGCCGGCACGGAAGGGTGGATCGCCATGGTCGAGATGACGACCGCGAGCATCGCGATCGGCGTGAAATCCTCGACGCCGTTGAACGGCATGTTCTTGTAGAGCGCCTGGTTCACCACGTGGGTGTTCATCAGGCCTAGCAGCAGCGTATAGCCGTCGGGTTTCGACTTGGCGACCACGTCGGTGCCAATGTTGCCCGCGGCGCCCGGCCGGTTCTCGACGATGACGGGCTGGCCGATCGCGACATTGAGCTTGTTCGACATCGTGCGCGCGAGGATGTCGGCGCTGCCGCCCGGTTCGAACGGAACCACGATACGCACGGGCCGCTCCGGCCACGCGGCCAGCGCCGGTAGCGCGGCGCCCGACGCAGCGCACAGCAGCATGGCTGCGGCGTTCTTCGCAATACGCATGACAGTCTCTTATACGCCGGGAAAAACGCGCGGGCGCAGCCCGGTATGAAACCAGTTGATCATGGTGTAGATGTCGTAGACCGGTAAGCCGAACCGCGCCTGCAGCGACGCGGAATAGGGCGGCATGTTGGTGCACTCGAGCACGATGGCGCCGATGTCCGTATGCCGGGCCAGCAGCTCCTGGCCCGCGTCCAGGATGTCCTGCCGGGCGGCCTCGACGTCCATGTCCTCCTTCTCCGCCTTGATGAGCACGCGGAAGAACTCGCGGCCGTTCTCGGTTCCGACGACCGGCGTGTCGCGCGGCACGCCCACCGAGTCGAGATGCGCGGGCGTCAGGGTCGAGCCGCTCACCGTGATCACGCCGACCCGCTTTCCGGGCGGCAGCGTTGCCTGCACCCAGCGCACCTGCATGAGCGACGAGGTCGCGACCGGCACGCTTACCGCGGCCGCGATCTCGTTCTGGAACAGCGAAAGAAAGCCGCAGTTCGTCGTGATCGCCTCGGCGCCCAGACGGACCAGGTCCTTCGCCGCGTCGATGAAATCGGGGAGCAGGCCGCGCGCACCGTGCAGCACGACCTTTTCCGGGCTCGCGCCGCGAACGACGTGATACAGAACTGGAAAGGGCCACGTGGTGGCGTTGCCCATGTCGCCGGGGATGCGCGGAAAACGCGCCTCGAGCATGAGTATCCCGAGCGGCGCTCCATAGAGCGCCTTGCCGCCCCGCGCGATACTGCGAGATTGCGCTGCTGTCATCTTGCGATGCTCCGTTGCATCAGCATACCAGCCGTCGGGAATGATGTGCTTGCGCCTGCTACCCTACTCCGTGCGAAACTCGCGAGCGTCGGTAGTCCCTTACACAACAAGAGAACACGCATGAAAATCACCCGCGTAGAACCCATCCTCGTCCGCACGCCGCTCAAGCTCGACGATGCGCAGCCTCAAGCCGGCGGGCAGCCGAAGAATGACGTGCACACCGTGCTCGTCAAGGTGGAAACCGATGAAGGCCTTACCGGCTGGGGCGAGGCATTTTCGAACGCCGGCTGGCAATCGACCTGCACCGCGATCGCGCAGATCATCGCGCCGCGCGTGGTGGGCCGCGATGCATCGCAGATCGCGCAGATTCAGGCCGATCTGCATCGTGGCCTCTACAACACGGGCCGCAGCGGACCGACGGTGTTCGCGATCTCCGGTCTGGACATTGCGCTGTGGGACATCGCCGCGAAGCGCGCGGGCCTGCCGCTCTACAAGATGCTCGGCGGCAGCGCGCGCGAGACACTGCCGGCGTATGCGAGTCTTCTGCGTTATGGCGACGCGCGAGTGGTCGAACGCAAAACGAAAGAAGCGATCGATCGCGGCTACCGCTACATCAAGCTGCACGAAAACAAGACCGACATCGTGCGCGCCGCAAAGAAGGTGTGCGGCGACAAGGTGCCGCTGATGGTGGATTGCTCGTGCCCGTGGACCGTGGACGAGGCGATCGCCGTGGCGCACGAATGGTCCGACATGAAGCTCGCGTGGATCGAAGAGCCGATCTATCCGCCCGACGATCACGGCGGGCTTGCGCGACTGCGCAAGACGAGCAGGACACCGATTGCGGCGGGAGAGAACATCTCGAACATCATGGAGTACAAGCGCCTGTTCGAAGTGGGCGCGGTGGGCATCGCACAGCCCAGCATCACGAAGATCGGCGGTATTACGGAAATGCGCAAGATTTTCGCGCTGGGTGAAGCGAACGGCGTCGTCGTGGTGCCGCACTCACCGTACTTCGGACCTGG
>JAQGNH010000116.1 GCA_028291945.1 Betaproteobacteria bacterium | reverse complement strand
AACTAGTGTGCCGTCCCGCTAATTCGCTTACAAAGTCTTTGTAGTTTCTCAAGGATCGAATCAGCGGTTGCGGTCCACATGAATGGTTTGCAGTTCTGGTTATAGTGGGTGACGAAGTGGTTGATCTTGGTAGTGAGGTCCTTGACCGATCGAAACGAACCACGGCGGATCGCTTTGTCGGTAATCAGCGCGAAGAAGCGCTCGACCAGATTCAACCAGGAGCTGTAGGTCGGAATGAAATGCAGATGCCAACGCGCCCGCGCGGCGAGCCAGGCTTTGACTTTAGGATGCTTATGCGCGGAATAGTTATCCACGATTGCATGGATGTCCAGATGGTCGGGTACTGCCTTGTCGATCTCGCGCAGGAAGCTCAGGAATTCCTGATGCCGATGGCGCGGTTTACAGGTACTGAGCACGGCGCCGCTAAGAACATCCAGCGCCGCGAACAAAGTTGTGGTTCCATGGCGCTTGTAGTCGTGGGTTACGCCTTCGACGTAGCCCAACCCCATGGGCAGCATCGGCTGCGTTCGCTCCAGCGCCTGACATTGGCTCTTCTCATCAACGCACACCACCAGCGCGTTATCCGGCGGATTCAAATACAAGCCGACCACATCGCGCAGCTTGTCGACGAAGAATGGATCGGTCGAGAGCTTAAAACTCTCGCTGCGATGCGGCCGGACCCCAAACAGGCTCAGATAGCGTTGAACACTGCTCTTGGAGATGCCGCTTTCGCCTTCGAGCTCGCGCACGCTCCAATGCGTGGCTCCATTGCGCGGACGCTGATGCAGCGTGGTGTGAATCAATTCGGCCACGCGTTCATCATCGATTGTGCGCGGCTTGCCGGGACGCAGCTCATCATACAGACCCGAGATACGACGATTAACGAAGCGGCGGCGCCACTTACCCACCGTTGCATGCGTCGTCTCAAAACGTGCCGCTACCACGCTGTTGGGATTGCCCTCGGCGCATGCCAGCACAATCTTGGCTCGTTGTACCAGCGCCGCCGACATCGAACGCGCGCGCGCCATCGATTCCAACTGCGAACGTTCCTCCTCCGTCAGCACCAGATGCGACATCGGTCGACCCATAGCGATACCTCCGTTCAAAAGATATCGCACAGTACCAGTTATTAACGGGACAGTACACTAGACCCTCGCTTCCACATCGAGCTCCCTTTCCGATGCCAGAGCAACGCCGTTCCCTTTTTACCGGCGAGCGCACGTGTTTCCTGAGAAAAACGCCATAACCGCGAGTCACCTTCGTCCCCGATAGTGCATGGATGGTCAAAACCGGAGCTGTCGTGGAAACCCTGTATCAAATCGTTGGGCTTGAGCCCGCAAGCTCTCAAGCTCAGATTCACAAAATATGCGTTCAGCTCGGTGAAGCCTGTAGACAAGACATGGCGAGGTTCAAACGCGTGGAGTACGCGTATGAAACCCTCGGCAACCCGGACAAGCGCGAAAAGTACGACATGCAGCTCCTGATAGAGGAGTTACGCGAGCAAGCGCCGATGACAATCCGTGTGGCGGGAAAAGCCTTCTCCCCATCTGAAGAAAAGGCGTTTTCAATATTCAACACGTTCATGCAGGCCGGCTTGACGAACATCGATGTCCATAGCCTGACTGAACAGCAGAAGCTGAGGTTATGTCTGTTCACGGGAGGTGCTCTGGACAATGCTTTGGAGTTCCTGGTGAAGCAGACCGCTGCCGCGCATGCCCGGTATATGACTATACTCATTCCATATTTGGCGTTGATAGTCAAGATTGACAGTGCGTGCCTGCGCCGGTTCGTTAAGGAGATGCAGCAGCACGTTGGATCCCCGGCCGGCGAAGCAATGGCACTGCATGGCTGGGAGGCCTGTGAGGGTTTCCGCAAAGGGGACTTGTCTACGCCCGTGCCCGCTATGCGCGAGATGCTTGCGGCTGCGTGACAAGTTCAAGCCGGTATTCAAAGCCACTAGGTCAGGAGTAGGTGTCATTAGAGGTTCGTCACAGCGTTGTACGATGCGTATGAACATGAGCGCAGCGATCAACGCCCAGCATCGAGCATGCACACTTAAGCGATCTGTAGTCGTCGCAACTACCGTGATACTGAGCTTCTCGTGTGCTCAGGACAGCGTGCCCCTGATCGAGCGCATCAACGCCTACCGTACAGCTGCCCAAACGTGCGCTGGCAGGCCGACCGCTGCGCTGGGGCCGCTCGCGCCGGCGCCCGTACTCGCCGCCGTCGACATCAGCTCTCCGCAGCAGTCGTTGGAGGATGTGCTCAAGCGTGCCGGTTACGCGGCTGCACGCGCTCAGGCGATCGTCATCTCCGGTCCCTCAACGTCGAGTTCGGCAATGGCCGCTCTCAAGGACCGCTACTGCGAAGTACTGTCGAGCCCGCAGTTCTCTGAGATCGGCATCTCGCGTGAAGGCAAGACGTGGCGACTCGTGCTTGCACAGCCGCTCATTCCTGCCGATCTCGGCGGCTGGGCCTACGCCGGAAAAGAAGTGCTGGCGCTCGTGAACGAAGCGCGCGCCAAGCCGAGAACCTGCGGAAACCAGAAATTCGGCGCGGCACCCCCGCTGGAATGGAATGCGAAGCTCGGTTCGGCAGCGCTCGCGCACAGTCGCGACATGGCCGATCGAAATTACTTTGCACACGCGGAAAGGGATGGAGGCACGGTCGGCGATCGCGCCGCTCGCGAGGGCTACGAGTGGACCGCTATCGGGGAAAACATTGCGGCTGGACAAGGCTCGGCCGATCAGGTGGTGTCGAGCTGGCTCACGAGCCCGGATCATTGCGTCAACGTCATGAAGCCCGATTTCACTCAGATGGGCGCGGCGTATGTCGTGAACAAGGCGAGCGACACCGGAATCTACTGGACGCAGGTGTTCGGAACGCCGCAACGTTAGCTGCTTCTCAACCCACGGTTATTCCCCGCGAATCCCGCCCTCGCGCACGACCTTCGTCCACTTCGGTATTTCGTCGCGGATGAGATTCGCGAATTCTTCCGGACTGCTGGCCACGATCTCGAATCCGACACTGCCCAGACGTTCCTTCGCCTCCGGCAGCTTCATGATGCGCACCACTTCTGCATGCAGCTTGTCGACGATCGGCCGCGGCGTGCGCGCAGGTGCGAGGAGCCCGTACCAGGCATCAGCCGAAAACCCGGGAAAGCCCTGTTCGGCCACCGTCGGCACGTCGGGAAACGCAAACGAGCGCTTCGCGCCGGTCGTGAAGATCGCGCGGAGCCGCCCGGCGCGTACGTGCGGAGTGGCCGCCGTCATGCCGATGATGACCAGCGGAATCTGACCCGCGATGACGTCGATGATGGCCTGTCCGCCGCCTTTATAAGGCACATGCTGCATCCGCACGCCCGCCATGCGGTTGATCAATTCGCCCGACAGGTGGCCCATGGCGCCAACGGCGGCGCTACCGAAGGAGATCGCGTCAGGTTTGGCACGCGCGAGGGCGATGAGCTCCTGCAGGTTCTTCGCGGGGACGCCGAGGTGAATAACGCCAATGCTCGGAGCACTCGCGATGTGCGAGATCGGCGCGTAGTCCTTCACCGGGTCGTACGGTAGCTTGGGGTTGAGCGCCGGCGCCGTGCCGAGATTCGCGATATATCCCAGCACGAGGGTATAGCCGTCGGGCGCCGCGCGCGCGACGATCTCCATTGCGATTACGCCGTTGGCACCGCCGCGGTTGTCGACGACGACCTGCCGGCTCCACTGCTCCGCAAGCTTCTGCCCGAGCACACGCGCGATGATGTCGGTGCTGCCGCCCGCAACGAACGGCACCACGAGCCGGATCGGGCGCGACGGGTACTCGCTCGCTAGCTCGGCCGAGATCGCTGTGGATGCTGCCCACGCGAGGAGCGCTATCAGCGCAGAGAAGACGTACATCAGACGAACCATGTTTGCTCCCGTTTGCAACGATCGAAGTACCGCAATAGCTGCGAGTGTGGTATCCGCAAATACCATGCACGACGTCGGTCGTCATTCTAGACAAGCACGCAACGGCACGATTCAGATCCATTTTGATCTCATGTGCGTCGCGTCCCAACACCGATCGTATTCTTTCCTGACTCGCTCGCCGAACTTTCGTCGCACGAGCCAAAACCGACGTCATGGGTCTCACGCGTCGTCCCGCGCTATGATGCCTGCATTCCCACGACGCTCACGGAGGTCACGATGTCACAGGCACAATCGCAAAGCACTAAGCTCTCGAATCCGCTCGCTACGCGGCTACGCGCAGGCGAGGTCGGGCTCGCCCTCATGATTAAGCATGCGCGCACGGTCGACATCGCCCTGGCGGCGAAAACGTGCGGGTTCGACGCGCTGTATTTCGATCTTCAGCACAGCACGGTGCCGGAGGACGTCGTGGCACAGATCTCCGCGGCCGCCGTGCAGACGGGTATCACGCCGATCGTGCGTATCCCCGAAGGCGGTTACGGCACGGCGCTGCGCCTGCTCGACGGCGGCGCCCTGGGCATCGTCGTGCCCGATCTCGTAACCGCGGACGATGCGCGCGAAGCGGTCATGCACTGCAAATTCTCTCCGCTAGGCAAGCGGTCGAATGCAGGGCGATATCCGCACTTCGCCTATGGGGCTGTGCCCGCCATCGAAGCGCGCAACGCGCTCAACGACAACACGCTGCTGATCGTGATGGTGGAAAGCGTTGCAGCGCTTGAAAACGTCGAAGCGATCGCAGCCGTCCCCGGCGTCGATGTCGTACATATCGGCAGCAGCGACCTCTCTTCAGACCTCGGCGTTGTCGGACAGAACACGCATCCCAAAGTGATCGCCGCCATTGAGCGCGTCGTCGCCGCCTGCCGCAAAAACGGCAAGGTTCCGGGCATGGGCGGTCTTTCAGGCGGAGACCCAAAACACTACGAGCTCGCGATCAAGCTCGGCGCGAGGTTCTTCAGCGCAGCCAACGAATGGAGCCTGATGATGTCCGCGGGCGAAGAGCGCGTGAAGATGCTGCGCGCGGTATCTCGCGGCTGAACGCCTGGCACGGCATTTCCTGCAAGCTCTCCCGAGGCGCTGAGGGCGGAGGTTCTCGAGAGCTCGCAGCTTTAATCGATCCTGATCCCGGCGCCTTTTGCCAGTCCTGCGATGCGATTGCGCTCTTCGCGTATGTATTGCGCAAACGCCGCTGGAGATTCAGGCTGCACCGTGGCGCCCTGTTTGCTCAGAAGCTCGCTCACCTCGGGTGAACGTAGCGCCCGCATGATTTCGGCATGCAGCTTAGAGACGATCGGCTTGGGCGTTCGCACCGGCAATGCAATGCCGAACCACTGCGTGCTTTCGTAGCCCGGCACCGTTTCGGCGACGGTCGGCAAATCGGGTGCAAGTGGGTCCGGTCCCAAACCGGTGGTCGCGAGCACCCTCACACGGCCTCCTTTCGCGTGCGGCATAGCCACTACCGGCGATGTGAACTGGCATTGGATGTGGCCGGCGATCAGGTCGCTCAGCGCTTGCGCCGCGCCTTTGTACGGCACGTGCTGGATGTCGACTTTCGCCATCACGTTGAAGAGTGCCGCAGCGAGATGGGCGGGGGTGCCGTTGCCTGAATGTCCGCAGTTGAGCTTGCCGGGATTCGCTTGCGCGTATTTGATGAATGCAGCAACGTTCGTCACGCCGAGCGAGGCCTGGATCACCATCACGTTTGCAACCGATGCGATACGCGTCAACGGCAGGAAATCGCGCTCGATGTCGTACGACAGATTGGGCTTCAGCGCGGGCAAACCCGCGAAGACTGTGGTGCTGCCAACCAATACGGTGTACCCGTCGGGCGCTGCTGCCTTCACGAGCTCGACGCCGATGATGCCGCTCGCACCCGGACGCGCATCGACGACGAACTGCTGACCCGTCTGCACAGTCAACTTGTTGGCGACGATGCGGCCGGTAATTTCAGGCGAGCTGCCCGTCGCATTCGAAACGATCATTCGTACAGGCCGGATCGGGTACAGCTGATCGGCTGCGTGACTCGCGCCGATACTGAATGCAACGGCGACCAAGACCCGGGGCAGAAAGCTCATGTTTGTTTAACGCGAAGGCGCGAATGGGATCAAGCTGATCTTACCTATTTTCCGCAAAGCGGACCGCGTAATAACTCAGTCGCTGAGTCGAACACGTCGCACCAAAGACAATCTGGTGGAGCGCGACGAGTCGAGTCACCATAGCGAGAGTTCGCGATACCGTGGTCACCCGTGCTGAGAGAACGCTAAACTGTGCGCGGCATACAAGCTATTGATGGTCAGTGCGAGTTCGGGCGCAATGCATGACGTAGATTAGGCCATGGCGAATAGCAGTCCCTCGGCGGCGGTGAAGCTCCAGCGCGCGGTGGAGCCTGCACGCGACCACGTGCGCAACGACCCCGATCCCGATGCGGTGAGCATGGTGGTCTATGCCGACTATCTTTGCCCTTATTGTCGGCGCCTTCGTCGTGTTATCGTGAAGCTGCAGCAAGCCTTCGGGGAACGCCTGGCGTATGTCTTCCGTCACTTCCCGAACGAGCGCGCTCATCCGGGCGCCGAATTCCTCGCTCGAGCTGCAGAGGCCGCTGGACAACAGGGCCATTTCTGGGAAATGCACGACTGGCTCTATGACCATGAGCCGCCATTTACACCGCATAACATACTCGAGTTCGCGCGTTCACTTGGGCTCGACATGGCGCGCTTCAATCGGGATCTCGAAAACGACAAAACACGCAAGCGTGTTGACGAGGATCTCGTCGAAGGTCGCCGCAACGGTGTGGCGGGCACGCCCACCCTGTTCATAGACGGGCTGCGATACGACGGTGCGTGGGATTTCTATTCGATGCTCGAAGCATTGGAGCGTCCGGTGGCCACGCGAGTCGAGCGCTCCGCGCGCGCGTTCGCGAGCCTTCCCGCCTCGGGCGGCTTGACGTTACTGCTTGCCGCCGCCGCTGCGCTGGTGTGCGCTAATACGCAGCTTGCGCCCTATTACCGCCTGTTCATCGAATCATCTTTCGGCATCGGTCCTCCCGACCATATGCTGTCTCTCACGGTCGGCGCGTGGTTTTCCGAAGGGCTGCTGGCCATTTTTTTCCTGGTCGTCGGTCTGGAGATTCGGCGCGAGATCACAGCGGGCTCGCTCGCAGAGCGCCGCGCGGCTGTATTACCCGTGGTGGCTGCAATCGGCGGCGTGCTGGCGCCTGCCGCGATCTACCTCATGCTGAATCCAGGACACGGGGCATCGGGCTGGTCTGTCCCGACCGCGACCGACATCGCCTTCACGCTCGGCATCCTGGCTTTGCTCGGGCGTCGTATTCCTCCTGGTTTGCGCGTATTCGTGGCTGCGCTTGCGGTCGTCGATGACGTTCTTTCCGTACTGACGCTCGCAATCTTCTATCCGCGAGGATTCGAGCCGACCTGGCTGCTGGCAAGCGGCGCTGCAGTTGCGCTGTTGTTCGCGCTGAATCGCGCACGCGTTTACGCAGCGTGGCCTTATGTGGTCATCACGGTCGCACTGGCACTGTTTCTCCACGCGTCTGGCGTTCACGCCGCGCTTGCGGGCGTCGTCCTGGCCGCTTTTCTGCCGTCACGTCCTGCGCCAGCGGTGGCCCCTTTACTCGCTCAGGCTGCGACTGCGCTCGCGGAGCTCGAGCATGCGCAGCACGAATCGAAGGCGGCGCGCACGCAACGACTCAACATCGAGCAGGAGCCGATCTGGGATTGGGCCAGCCGCAACCTCTCAGCGGCAAGCGAGAGGCTGCTATCGCCCGCCGATCGCATCGAGCGCGCAATAGCGCCGTGGACGGCCTATCTGATATTGCCGCTCTTTGCCTTTTCGGCAACGGGCATCGATCTGCATGTCGATATCTGGTCATCGGCGACACGATCGATCCTGTTAGGCGTCATATTGGGATTGGTGATCGGCAAGCCGCTCGGCATCGCGCTCGCATCCTGGCTCGCGATCAAAGCGCGCATCGCAGTCGCTCCGGATGGCGTGACGGTACGAAATTTCATCGGTGCCGCATGCGTGTGCGGCGTTGGGGACACGGTTGCGCTGCTGATGGCCGATCAGGCATTTCCCGGGGGACCGGAGTCCGCGGTTGCCAAAATCGGCGTCCTTATAGGTTCGTTGCTTGCCGCGGTGATCGGTGCAGCAATCCTCGCGACGGGCGCGCCGGCCCAAGCCACTTCTTCGTACGAACCAGCACTCGCGCCAAAGTAGCTATCGGTCGAGTGCTGCACGCGTTCGTGTGAGCACGCGCCCGTTTATCGAAGGTTTGCTCAGCGAGCGAATGCAATTCCATCTGGATCGAGACCCGTGTCGAAGGTCTGAATCACTTTGCGCGCAGCAACGTCGACGACGGCAACCTGATTTGAGCCTGATAGCGCGAAGTAGCCGCGCCGTCCGTCAGGTGAGAAGACTATGCCCTGAGGCCGTTTGCCTACGCTCACGTTGGCGACGGTTTTTCTCGTCTGCGCGTCGATCACGGTCAGCGTGTCGCCGCTGACGTGCGAGACCCACACGTCCTTTCCGTCGGGCGTGAAGCGGATGCGCTGCGGCTGCGCTCCGCCGGAGTCGAACGTCTCTACGATCTCGTCCTGCGCCGTGGAAATGACTGCGATCTTGTTGTCCGCGGGCAAGCCGACCCACACTTCACTTCCGTCCGCCGACATCGTGATCGCTTCCGCACCTTTGCCGACCGGAATCACTTTCACCGCGCCCGTGCCGCGATTGATCACGCTCACACTCCCCGAGACCGTGTTCGACACGTAGAACTTCTTCTCGTCGGGCGTGACCACCACGAGATGGCTCCGGTCCTGATTGGTCATCCACTGATTGAGAATCTTGCCGGTCGAGGTGTCGATCTCGAGCAGCGACTGGGGCGTCTCCGAAGTGACCCACACGTATTTGCCATCGCGACTGATTACCGAGCCGTGTTGGCCCGTGTTGGTGCCGTAATCGTATGTGCCTTTCACCTTGCGTCCCGCAAGATCGAGTACCGTAATCGTGTTGCCAGCCGTCTGGCACATGGTGTCGCCTGCAGGGCAAATGCCGTAGCGGCCGAAGTTCGACACATAAGCCGTGCGACCGTCCGGACTCACAATGAGCTCGTGCGGACCGCGGCCAACGGGCAGCTTCGTGATCGTCTTGCCTGACTCAGGGTCGATCAGCGACGCGTTGTGCTCGGATTTGTTGAGGACTACGAGCGTGGCCGCGCGTACAGGTAGCACGAGTGCAGAGATCGTAAGCAGAACGACTACCAAGCCGATGCTCTTCATGGTGATCTCCTCAAAGTGGTGAAATGATTATCCGAACGCACTTGCTTCAGCAGAATAGACCCAAAGCGGCATGGGCTGGAAGCCTGAATAGCGCGTGCCGACCTGGCGCTAATCTGAGCAAGCGTCGAAGCTCCAGCGACCTGCGCCAGACGCGGCCAGCTGCAGCAACCCGTGGGCGCACGCGCATCGCGACGTTTTGTTGTAAGTAATTGTTGACCGAATGTTCAGTGGTCTCGCGAGTTGCGCCATCATCAGCCCTTTATCGATCGCCTTTTAATTCGTATACGACTTTCCCGCCCACCATCGTCAGCACGGGCTTGAGATCCTTGATCTGGTCTGCCGGCACTGTCAGGTAGTCGCGGTCGAGCACTAGGAGATCCGCGTACTTGCCGGGCCGGAGCGAGCCGAGATTGGATTCCTGGAAAACCATGTAGGCGTTGTTGCGCGTGTGCGCAATCAGCGCTTCTTCACGGGTGATGGTCTGCCGGTTCACCTCGCGACCGCCGATCATCCTTCCGGTTACCGCGAACGCAAGCGTATAGAACGGATTGGATGTAGTCACTGCCGTTGCATCCGATCCCAGACCCCACACGATCCCGCTGTCCTGGACGCGCCGAAATGGCGGCATCTCCCACGCGCGATCGCCGTGAACGTCGTGCATGAGCGCGCCCTGGATGAGCGGACGACTGTGGATCTGCGCGCTCATGCCGAGCCGCTTCATGCGTTCGAGCTGTGCTTCGTTCACCTGATCGAGGTGAGAGAACGACCAGCGCAGCCCTTTGATCGGCGCGTTGCGGTTGACATCCTCGTACACACTGAGGAATGCATCGATCGCCGCAGACATTTCGACGTGCGAATTGAAGTAGATCGCGTGTTGCGCCAGCGCGAGCGCAATCCGCCGCATTTGCGCGAGATCGTCAGGCTTGGTGTTGCTCGCAGGACTCAGGAGCTGCGTGGTCAGCGGCACGTACACCCACTCGCCAAAACCGACGTGATCGAAGTGATCGTCGCCCTGAAAAGGCTTCAACTGCGGAATTTCCGCCAGCACCTTGTCTACGTCCTCGGGCGTAACCGGCGCTCTCATCGTGGTCCAGAACGCGCGCGCATTGAGCTCGCCCCGACTGGCAAGCTCACGATAGGGCTCGTAATGCCGGGGATTGATTCCGCGGCCGCCCGCGTCGAGCCACGCCGTGATGCCCATTGAATTCAGCCCCGCGACGACTTTGCGCGCCTGCGAGAGCCATTGCGCTTTGTCCTCCAGCGGGATCCTGGCGGCCACAAAGGCGACACCTCCACCCCCGGTGACGAGGCCCGTGAGTCTGCCGTTCGCGTCCTTCCCGAATTTTCCACCGGCCGGGTCCGGCGTGCTCGCGTCGATCTGCGCGGCCTTGAGTGCGGCCGAATTCAGATAGCTCTGACGGTAGATGGCTTGCAGCACCACCGGATTGCTGGGCGCGATGCGGTCGAGCTCCTCGAGCGGAAAACCGCGCGGATCGTCCGTGAACTGCTCTTCCGACCAGCCGCCGAGTGTCACGATCCATTCGCCCGGCTGCGCGCTTCGCACGCGCTGCGTCAGCATCGAGAGCGCCTGGCGGCGCGACGTCACGCCGTCGAAGCGCAGCTCGTCGTGCTCGGCCGCGCGTATCCAATGCGCATGGTTGTCGATGAGCCCTGGAAGGACGGTGCGGCCTCGCAGGTTGACGCGCATCGTTGACGGACCCGCGAGCTTCTCGACATCGGCGTTGCGTCCGACTGACAGAATACGCTCGCCTTTGATCGCGATCGCCTGCGCAATCGTAAAGCGATCGTCGACCGTAACGACTTTGCCGTTGACGAGGATGAGGTCGGCAGGCTCGGCAGCGTATGCGAATGTCCGCATCAGGACGAAAGCGACGACGAGCCCGATGCGGCTCATGAGGTTCAGCATGATCTCAGCCTCCTATCCCCGCAACCGGGCTCCGGTAATCAGTACGATTCTGTCCTGGAAGGCGTGGCATCATCGGCGCTAAAGGGGCGCGCTACTTCTCGAAGACGCCTAACAGCGGGGCATGCCGAAGAGCTTCGCGGCTTTGGCAATCCGAAGACATTGTTGATAATCGCACAACAAGCCGAGCCGCGTAATCGACTCCTTCTTCCGTGGAACACCTGATGACTACCGGCGTATGACTCCCACGAGCCCGTCCGAGCGCGAGCCGATCCTCGACGCACTCCGCGGATTCGCGATACTCGGAATACTCCTCGTCAACATCGAAGTGATGAGGGGATCCGACTGGTTGGTAGCGATGGCTGGGGGTTACGTCGCCGCGTCCGCGCTCCCGGACAGGATCGTGCAGTTCGCGATCGGCTGGCTTGCAACCGGCAAGTTCATCTCGAGCCTTGCCATCCTGTTCGGCATCGGCGCCGCGCTGATCGCCGCCCGTTCGTTGCGCGCAGGCGAGTCTCCTCGCCCTCTGCTCATCCGCCGATACGTCTGCCTCATCGCGTTCGGAATCGCGCACATGCTGCTTTTTCCGGGCGACATCCTGTTCCTCTATGGCGTGACCGGACTCATCCTGCTCGCATTCGTGACCCTGCACGTCCGCACCCTGCTGGCGTGGTCGGCTACGCTCCTCGCAGTTTTCAGCCTAATGAGCCTGCGGCAGTGGGCGCTCGTGTATCGAACGGACGCCTTCCGGAGCGGCGTCGAATTCACGCCGGACAGCTTCACGACTTTCCTGGACCAGTTACGGGCGGACACGGTTGTCGCTTTCACAACGGGCGGATGGAGCGACATATTCGCAGTCCATGCGTGGCAGGCGTTTTTGCTGCAGACCTCGCAGTTGTCCGCACTACCCTGGGTCCTCGCGCTATTCCTGTTCGGCTTCGCGATCGCCCGCACCGGCATACTGAATGACCTGGGCAAGCATCGAGCGCTGCTAAAGTGGGGCGCGTTGATTGGACTGGTATTGGGCCTGCCCGCGAACATCGGCCTCGGTCTGATCGGGCCGCTCGCGGCGTTCGGCGCGCCCCCGCTGAGCGAGCCGATCTGGGTTACGCGGTGGGCGGCTTTCGCTCAGACCATCGGCGCGCCTGTGCTGGCCGTCGGCTATGCATGCGCTCTGGCGCTGTTTTGGCTTCGTCGCGGAGCGATGCGACCGCTCGTCGCCGTCGGACGCATGGCGCTCACGGCGTACCTTCTGCAAAGCGCGCTCACGCTCGCTGTATTCGCGGGACTCCGTCTGTACGATCGGCTCTCGACCGCGTCAGCCGTGCTTGTGGTTGGCGTCATCTGGGCAGTACTGCTCGTGATATGTCCGCTATGGCTGCGCTGGTTCCGACTCGGCCCGGTGGAATGGTTATGGCGCTCGCTCACCTACGGCCGTATGGAAGCGCTGCGTGTCGCACGCGAGAAAATGCTTTAGGCGACGTCGTGGATTGGCGCAAACGCGGGCGCCCTGCATCGAGGCGCGCCCGCTTCGGACCTATTTCTTGTTCGTGGGCATCATCGGCTTGATGCTGCCGCAATCTGAGCTGAGCCACTTGCCCGACGTATTCATGTTCATCGTCTCGGCCTTGCCCTGCACCGTGCTGTTAACGGCCATCTTCATCGTATACGCCTCGGGGCTGACGATCGTAAATTGACCCTCGCCGCTGGAAGGCGGATTGGTGCAGGAGAAGGCCATGTTTATCGTGTTGCCGCTGCGCTGCTGGCGGGTGGTCTTGCAATCGCCCTGCTGGGCCGGAATCTCGTTGCGCTCGACCATTTCCTTGGTCATGCATGTCTTCATGCTCATCGCACCAGACCCGCCGGCACCCATCTTCACGCCGTGTTCGGCCATCATCTTTTCCATCATCTTGCGCTGCTCAGGAGACATGTTGGCCATCTGCTGCTGCGCCTCCGCCCTCGACTTCTCCATCTCGCCGCTGGCGCTTTTCATATTGTTGGTGACTTCCCATAGGCCCGGCTTGAGGTTTTGCGCCGCGGCGCTGACGGAGAAGGTGCCAGCCGCGAACACAGCCAGCGCGAAATGCAGTTTCATGGCAATCTCCTTTCAAACAAAAAAAGTATTGTGCACTGTTCCGACGGGGCTGTGCTGGTCTCGCCCATACCCGGGCTCGCGTTTACCAGATCAAGCACAGCGGCCACACTAATCCTGGCGCGGCAGCGGGCGCATTGAGCTGGCGAATTCAAACCTTGGCTACGTATTCTATAAGAAGCCAGCTCATCTATTCACACGACGAATCACATGGCGCCGAAGCACGGCGTGCGCACGTCAGATGCGCGCTCTTGGCCACTCGGCCGGTCGCGGAGAAAGTCCGGAACCCTCTCAACCCCACTCAGTTTTTATCTAAGGCGGCGTGCGCCTTCAGGCAGCGCTCAACCAGGCGGGGCACTCCCATGCGCTCTGTCCACGAAGCGAATTGATCTGCGGGCCCGTCCCAGCGCAGCTCGTCTACATCGCGGAACAGAGGTGCGTCGGTCCTGAGCGTTGCAAGATTTTTGAACAACAGTGCCAGCTCGCGGCGCTCCCCGAGTACCGCTGGTGGAAAGTTTTCGATCATGCCGTGCCGGTTCAAAAGCTGTGCCGCTGTGATCGATCCGATGCCCGGAATGCCTGGATATCCGTCTGCGGCGTCGCCGACAAGTGCGAGATAATCGGGTATCAACATCGGCTCGACGCCGAACTTCTCGCGAACGCCATCCGCGTCCCGGATCTTCTTTCCTTTGCGGTCGATCTGCACGACGCGGTCCCCGCGAACACACTGCGCGAGATCCTTGTCGGGTGTCCAGATTGCAACTTTGTCGACGCGCTGATCTTCGGAGGCGATGTGTGCGGCGGAGGCGAGTGCGTCGTCAGCTTCGAGCTCAGTCATGGCCCATACGACGACACCCATCGCGGTGAGTGCTTCTTCCAACGGATGGAATTGCGCGAGCAGCGCGGGCTCGATACCTTCACCTGTCTTGTAGCCAGGCCACAGGCGATTGCGAAACGACTCGATGATGTGATCGGTCGCGACGCCCACGTGAGTTGCTCCATGCTCGACCATCTGCAGCACGGACTGCAACACGCCGACGACGGCGCCGAACGGCTTGTCCTGTCCTTTGTTGAAACGACGCTGTCCGTAGAAATGCCGGAAGAGCTCGTACGTGCCGTCTACAACATCAACGATCATGACATGTCAGCGGTCCGTCGTACGTTCATCGATTTCGCGAGGAGCAGTAAAACGTAAATGCGACCGAGTGCGCCGCTTGTGAAACGGCTGCACTCGATGTCCTCAAGACCCGCTTACAGCGGCACCATGCCCATCCAGAACATGGTTTTGTCGCCGACGTCGATATCGTATTTGCGCACGAACGTGAGCTTGCCGTCATCGCCGATGCGGAATACAGACAGGCCGGCGGGCGCGGACCGTATCGTATTGCCGTCTCTCACGTTCACCGGAAGATTGTGCTGGACCACCAGCATGCGTCCACTGGGGTCGATGTGAAACGTCCGCGGGTGTATTGCGCCGGTTTCGATATGCTGGATCGGTGTCGGCTCGCCGCTCGATTGGTTGATCGAGTACACCACGATGTTGTTTTCGCCGCCTTTGAAAACCTTCTTGCCCTCAACCTCGATCGTGTCGTCCGAACGATTCGCCCCATACAGAAAACGCCCATTCGGATGCACGTGAACCGTGCTCGCCGCCTGACGCGATTTGATGTTCTTGGGATCGGCAAGCGTCTCTTTGCTGAATGCGATCTCCGGATTGATCTTGCCGCCATCCATCCTGTACATGTACATCTTGTTCTGAGTTTCGATCGAGACGTACATCCACGGCCTCGTCGGGTGAAAATCCAGGTGCCGTGGCCCAAACTCTTTGCCGCCGTTGGGCGCAATCGACACTTCGTTCGTCAGCACGCCGTTCTTGTAATCGAAGACTTTCAGCGCACCCGGGTCTTCAGCCTTGCTGCTGGTACCTTCATTGCCGCGGGTTACCAGAATCACCTGCCGGTTATCCGGCGTCACGCGCACCTGATGTGCGAAGATGCCGGCGTCGATCGTGCCCGGCTGCTTCACCTCTTCTCCTGGCGTGAAGTCCTTGTTGATGCGGTACACACGCAGCCCGCTCGGATTGTTGAACGCGACCAGGATGTTCTCCGCAGGAATGTCCGTGGTCATGTGGATGGGGCGCACCGGCAGACGTATCGGTTCACCGTGAGGCGTGAGCGCGCCACTCGCCGGATCCACGCTAAATGCGGTGACGTGATGCTCGGTCCCGGCCTTTCCGTAACCTGAAGCGCTGCTGCTCGTTGCGACGTAAAGATAGCGTCTCGATGCATGCGGCCAGGCGTATTGCACGCCTGCAGGCAGGGTTACCGTCCCGCGCTTGATCAGCGCGGCGCCCGGAACGTCTACGTCGTAGTGCGTTAAATCGGCTCCCACGTTCGCGTAGAGTGCAACCTTGCGGGACGCCTGCTGTGCGGAAGACAGTTGGGGGGCAGCAATGCTGCCTGCGACGAGTGACAAGAAAGTTCTGCGGGTGAGCACGGTCCCTCCTTCCAATGTTGTTGTCGTTACTGATGTAACGCATCCGGCGAGCGGGCCCCGCGCAGGAGGATCGGCGCGCAGGAGTCCGGCAAATCTATACCAAAGACGCAGCGCTTGCTACAACAAACCAGAACGTCGCAGCAGTACGTTCCATGGGCCATCATGCGATGCTCGAGTCAAGGACACGCCAATCAGCTGACACGATCCACGTTTTCCTTATATATCGGTGCTGCGTCGGTCGCTTGCTGCAAAGTCGCTGCGTGAGCTGATTGCTCTCGCGAAACGCGCCGGCGGGCGCATTCAGATTGTCATTGCGCCGCTATTCGGGCTTGATGCCCGCAGCCTTGATGATCTTTTCCCACTTGCGGATTTCTGCGCGTAGATATCTCGAGAACTCGTCGGGACCGAGGCCTGACGGCTCGAAGCCGTCGGCCATGAAACGATCCCTGATGTCGGGGGCCTGCATGATCCTGACCACTTCCCTGC
>JAQGNH010000564.1 GCA_028291945.1 Betaproteobacteria bacterium | reverse complement strand
CGCTGAAGTGGCAGGGTCAATGCCCGCATTGTCAGGCCTGGAACACGCTGGAAGAAACGCTTGCTGAGGCGGCGCCTTCCGCCAACCGCTTCGCCTTGATTACGGACGGTGGCAGGCTGCAGCGCCTGTCCGAAGTGCAGGCACGGGAGGAAGAGCGGCTCTCGACCGGCGTAGCGGAATTCGACCGTGTCCTCGGCGGTGGTCTGGTGGCGGGCGGCGTCGTATTGATCGGCGGCGATCCCGGTATCGGTAAGTCGACGCTGCTCTTGCAGGCACTCGCGGACATGGGCGCGAGACGCAAGGTGCTGTACGTAAGTGGCGAAGAGTCCCCGCAGCAAATTGCATTGCGTGCGCGCAGGCTCGGCGCCGACGCCAGTCACGTTCATGTGCTCGCCGAAATCAATCTGGAAAAAATTCAGGGCGCGATTCAATCCGAAAAGCCCGACGTGGCGGTGATCGACTCGATACAGACGTTGTACTCCGGACAGCTGCAATCGGCGCCCGGCTCCGTCGCTCAAGTACGCGAGTGCGCGGCGCAGCTCACGCGTGTTGCCAAGGCGAGCTCGACTTCGATCATCTTCATCGGCCATGTCACGAAAGAGGGCGCGCTCGCCGGACCCCGCGTGCTGGAACACATGGTCGATACGGTGCTTTATTTCGAAGGCGACACGCATTCGAGCTTCCGCCTGATTCGCGCGTTCAAGAATCGCTATGGCGCGGTGAACGAGCTCGGGGTGTTCGCCATGACCGACAAGGGTCTTCGCGGCGTATCGAATCCTTCTGCGCTGTTTCTCTCTCAGCATGCGACCGAGGTCGCGGGCTCCTGCGTGATGGTGACACAGGAAGGTACGCGTCCTCTGCTTGTCGAGATCCAGGCGCTCGTCGACGATGCACATGCGCCAAACCCCCGACGGCTCACTGTCGGACTGGAGCAGAACCGCCTCGCATTGCTGCTCGCTGTGTTGCACCGCCACGCCGGCATCGCGTGCTTCGATCAGGACGTTTTCGTCAACGCAGTCGGCGGCGTACGCATTACCGAACCGGCAGCAGATCTCGCCGTGCTCATGGCAATCGTGTCATCGCTGAAGAACAAGCCCCTGCCGCCGAAGCTGGTCGTGTTCGGCGAAGTGGGGCTCGCGGGCGAAGTGCGGCCGGTGCAGCGCGGTCAGGAGCGTCTGCGTGAAGCGGCGAAACTCGGCTTTACCCATGCGCTGATTCCGAAGAGCAACCAACCCAAGCAGAAAATTGCCGGTCTGGAAGTGATGGCGGTCGAGCGCATGCACGAGGCCGTCGCCTACAGCGCCTGAAGGACGCTCGGAACAAGTGTCATCGTAAAGGGCGCAGGCCGATAAAGAGCTACAGATCTGGACGCGACGATCCAGCCGCGAACATACGGATCGAATGACAGCGCGTCGAAAGCGGTGAGCCCATCGTGCTCGCATCATCGAAGTCACGCCGGTTTTATGAACCTCTGTCCGAACAGACAGACATGTAAAACAAAGGAAAAAACAAGCGTATGATGGAAGTGCGTGACGTAACGTCTGGAATGTCTGACAGATCCGACGGGCGCGCGACCTCAGCAACGTGTCTTGTCGGATTTCGAACGTGAAACCGCGCGAAAAATCCGATAAGCGATGAAAGCTCAGCCGTTGTGAGAGGAGGGCTGGCATACAGATGCCGCGTGTCTTGCGCCTCGCACCCCATGATGCGAAGGCAGAATAAAAGAAGCCGGACTGGTTTACTGGAGGGGTAATGCCCGGGCGCATCATTCCGATGTGGGGCTTCAGAAGACGCGGCGAACTACACGCCGCCTACGCCGCCTACGCCGCTATCGCTGCTCGCCCGCAAAGCATACGTCTGTCCGCAGCGCCCTGCCGTGATCCATGGCGAGCTGCGCATTCAACTGGAAGTCTGCGCTGCAGGCGGCTCGCGTCGGCGTTGCTATCAGTGATGAATGCGGAATGATGAATGATGAATAGAAAACCACTCGGTTGTCTGAGTCTTCAATCCTCATTCATCATTCCTCATCGCTTGATATGACCGACGACTACGTACTGGAAACGCGAGAGCTCACGAAGGAGTTCAAGGGCTTTGTTGCCGTCAACAAAGTCAATCTGAAGGTGCGGCGCGGCACGATCCATGCGTTGATCGGACCCAACGGTGCCGGCAAGACGACATGTTTCAACCTGCTCACGCAGTTTCTCCCTCCTACACGCGGCCGTATCTTCTACAAGGCGAAAGAAATCACGGGTTCGAAGCCTTCAGCGATAGCGCGGATGGGCCTGGTGCGCTCTTTCCAGATTTCGGCGGTATTTCCGCACCTCAGTGTCCTCGAGAATGTCCGCCTCGCACTTCAGCGCAAGCGTGGCGGGTCGTTCGATTTCTGGCGTTCCGAGAGAATACTCAATGCCCTCGATGATCGCGCTCGCGAGTTGATCGCGTCGGTGGGCCTCTCCGAGTTCGAACAGACGATCGCCGTCGAGCTCCCGTACGGACGGAAGCGGGCCCTGGAGATCGCGACAACACTCGCACTCGATCCGGAAGTCATGTTGCTCGACGAGCCGACTGCCGGGATGACGCACGAAGATGTCGGCCGCATCTCGGCTTTGATCAGACGCGTCGCGCAGAACCGGACGGTGCTGATGGTCGAGCACAATCTCTCCGTCGTTGCGGATTTATGTGACCACATTACTGTGCTCGCACGCGGTGAGATCCTCGCCGAAGGCGATTACGCCACCGTTTCGCGCAACCCGGAAGTGGTGCAGGCGTACATGGGGAAAGGCTATGCCTGACGCCGGCTTGAACGGGGCGCTACTCACCGTCAAAGGCCTGCAGGCGTGGTACGGCGAATCGCACATCCTTCACGGCGTCGATTTCGATGTCCGGCGCGGAGAGGTCGTGACGCTGCTCGGCCGCAATGGCGTGGGCAAGACGACTACGATGAAATCGATCATGGGTATGGTCGGCCGCCGCGAAGGATCGATCATGTTCGAAGGCAGGCAGACAATCAGCTTGCCGTCGAATCGTATCGCACGGCTCGGTATCGCAATCTGCCCCGAAGAGCGCGGCGTTTTTGCCAGCCTCACTGTGCTCGAAAACCTGCTGCTGCCGCCGAAAGTGCGCGACGGGGGTTTCGATTTACCGCATATCTACGAGCTTTTTCCGAACCTCAAAGAGCGCCAATCGAGCCAGGGTACGAAGCTCTCGGGCGGCGAGCAGCAAATGCTCGCGATCGGTCGGATACTGAGGACGGGCGCGTCATTGCTGCTGCTGGACGAACCTACGGAAGGTCTCGCTCCGGTGATCGTGCAACAAATCGGACGCACCATTGCGAGGCTGAAAAAAGCGGGCCTGACGATATTGCTCGTAGAGCAGAACTTCCGATTCGCGCAGACGGTCGCTGACCGCCACTACGTGATGGAGAACGGGCGTGTCATCGACATGATCCCGAACGCGGAGCTCGAAGCGAACATGAGCAAGCTGCACGCGTATCTGGGCGTTTGAAAGACGTCAGCTTTCACCCCACCCGAAGGTGAGACCGTAGGAGTAAGCTGCAAAGAACTGTTAGCGGTTGCTGATTATCAACGAGAGGAGTTTGCCGAATGAGTAGCAGATTGAAGTTGTGTGTAGCGGCGGCGTTTGCGGTCAGCGCGGCAGGCGCGCAAGCACAGTACTCGGACAACGTGATCAAGATCGGTGTGTTGAACGATCAGTCGGGCACCTACTCCGATCTTGCGGGTCCCGGCTCAACGGTAGCAGCACGCATGGCCGTGGAGGATTTCGGCGCAGCAAAGAAAGGGATGAAGGTCGAGATCGTGGTCGCCGATCACCAGAACAAGCCCGAGGTGGGCTCGAGCATTGCGCGGCAGTGGTTCGATGTCGATAAGGTTGACGTGATCGTAGACGTGCCGACCTCGTCGGTTGCGCTCGCAGTGAATCAGATCGCGAAAGAAAAAAACAAGGTGCTGCTCGTCTCGACCGGCGCGAGCGTAGACCTGACAGGAAAAGCCTGCACACCGAACACGATTCACTGGACGTATGACACGTGGTCGCTTGCCAATGGAACGGGCACTGCGGTAGTCAAGACAGGTGGGACGACCTGGTTCTTCCTGACAGCCGACTATGCGTTTGGTCATTCGCTCGAAAAAGAAACGGAAGCAGTCGTATTGAAGAATGGCGGCAAAGTCCTGGGCCGAGTGCGGCATCCGTTTCCCTCATCGGATTTCTCCTCGTTCCTGCTGCAGGCGCAGGCGTCCAAAGCAAAGATCATCGGCCTTGCCAACGCAGGTGCTGACACGATCAGTGCGATCAAGCAGGGTGCCGAGTTCGGCATCGTCAAGGGCGGTCAGCAGTTCGCCGGCTTGCTCGTATTCCTGACCGACGTCCACGCTATTGGCCTGGACAAGGCGCAAGGGCTTCTGCTTACGGAATCGTTCTACTGGGACCTGAACGATCAGACTCGCAACTTCTCGCGCCGTTTCGCAAAGCTGCACAAAGGCGCAATGCCGACGATGGGCCAGGTAGGGGTGTATTCGTCGGTGCTGCATTACCTCAAAGCGGTGGAAGCGTTGAAGTCTGATGCTGACGGCGCCAAGGTTGTCGCCAAAATGAAAGAGCTGCCGACAGACGACGTCGTGTTCGGCAAAGGTCTTGTGCGCCAGGACGGCCGCAAGATCCATCCCATGTACCTTTTCGAAGTGAAGAAACCGTCGGAATCGAAAGGCGAGTGGGATTACTACAAGCTGCGCTCGACCATCCCCGCGGATCAGGCGTTCAGGCCGGAGAAAGAGGGTGGGTGTCCGCTCGTCAAGGGCTAGTGAGAAGGTGAGGAAGTTACGAGGTGACGAGGTGACGCGGTGACGCGGTGACGGGGTGATAGTGACGAAGTGGTCGAGTGAACTGGTGATGGTGCTGACCGGTGTTAAACGGCTCACCTGCCAGTGCATGAACACGCAGACGGACCGTGGGGCTGCTCATCGTCACTTCGTCACTTCGTCACCTTGTCACGTCGCGCAGCTATGAGCGAAGTTTTCGGCATTCCCACCCAGGCGCTGTTCGGTCAGCTCCTGATTGGCCTCATTAACGGCTCGTTCTACGCGTTGCTCTCGCTCGGTCTCGCGGTGATTTTCGGTCTGCTGAACATCATCAACTTTGCGCACGGCGCGCAGTACATGATGGGTGCGTTCTGCGCGTGGTTTCTGCTGAACAAGCTCGGCCTTTCGTACTGGTGGGCCCTGCTGCTCGCGCCGTTGATCGTCGGCGCGACAGGTGTCGTGATCGAACGGCTGATGCTCTCGCGGCTCTACAAGCTCGATCACCTGTATGGGTTCCTGCTGACGTTCGGTCTCGCCTTGATGATCCAAGGATTGTTTCGCCACGAGTTCGGATCGACCGGGCTTCCGTATAGCATTCCGTCGGCGCTCGAAGGCGGGCAGAACCTCGGCTTCATGTTTTTGCCGAACTATCGAGCCTGGGTGATCGTTTCGTCGCTTATCGTGTGCCTTGGCACCTGGTTCATGATCGAGAAAACAAAGCTCGGCTCGTATTTGCGGGCGGCCACGGAAAATCGCGAGCTCGTTCAGGCGTTCGGCATCAACACGCCGCGAATGATTACCCTCACTTATGGGTTCGGCGTTGCGCTGGCAGCGTTCGCGGGTGTGATGGCCGCACCGATTTACAGCGTGAGCCCGCTGATGGGCGCAGACCTGATCATCGTGGTTTTCGCTGTGGTCGTGATCGGGGGCATGGGTTCGATCATGGGCTCGATCGTCACTGGATTCGTGCTCGGCCTGGCGGAAGGACTGACCAAGGTTTTCTATCCTGAGGCATCGAATGTCGTCATTTTCGTCATCATGGCGATCGTGCTCATGATCAAACCGGCAGGCCTTTTCGGGGCGGAGAAATGAACGATCCTGCAGGGGCCCCTGCGCTGTCGGAAATTGCGATCAAGCCGCTCAAGCACGTGAATGGCGCGGCGCATCGGTGGGTCGCATTCATTGTGATGGTCGCGTTTTTCGCGCTGGCCCCTACTTTCATCTATCCCGTGTTTCTGATGAAGGTCATGTGTTTCGCGCTTTTCGCGTGCGCGTTCAACCTGCTGCTGGGGTATGTCGGACTCCTCTCCTTCGGACATGCGATGTTTCTCGGCATCGCGGGTTATGCAGCTGCATACGTCGCGAAGGAAGGACTGAACATCGAGGCGATCCGTCTGGGCACGATCCATATTCCGCTCAATATTGCGTTGCCGCCGTTTACGCCGGAGCTGGCGATCCTGACTGGAGTGCTCGCCGCGGCGATCCTCGGGTACGTCGCAGGGTTGCTCGCGATTCGGAGACAAGGCATCTACTTCGCGATGATCACGCTCGCGCTGGCGCAGATGGTCTATTTCTTCTGCCTGCAGGCGCCGTTTACGGGCGGTGAGGACGGGATACAGGCCGTGCCGCGCGGCAAGCTTTTCGGTGTGATCGACCTTTCCGACGTGAAGGCGATGTACGCCACCGTGTTCGTGATCTTCATCGGCGGATTCCTGGTTATTTTTCGGATCATCCATTCGCCTTTTGGCCAGGTCATGAAGGCGATACGCGAAAATGAGCCGCGTGCTACGTCTTTGGGATATGACACCGATCGCTACAAACTGATCGCGTTCGTTCTTTCAGCAACACTGGCAGGTCTCGCCGGGGCGACAAATGCGCTCGTCTTCCAGCTCGCTGCGTTGAACGCCGTGCACTGGACCATGTCAGGTGAAGTCGTGCTGATGACGCTCGTGGGCGGGCTTGGGACTGTCTTCGGCCCAGTCGTCGGGGTGCTGGCAGTGCTCGGCATGGAAAACTACCTCGCACAGCTCGGCGCCTGGGTGACGATCGTGCAGGGCGCTATCTTCGTCATTTGCGTGCTCACGTTTCGCCGCGGGATCGTGGGGGAGCTCGCGCGGTGGATCAAGAAACCGCTGTGATTGGTGATTCGTGATTTGTGATTCGTGATTCGTGAGTCGTGAGTCGTGAGCGGTAAGCCGACAAACACTTGGCGATGATCCTTGCTCGTTTTTCGCTAAGAGTCGGCCACTCGCAGTCGGTCCGGCGACCCGAAGGGCCTGGGGCTAGCAGACTACGACCCACGGCCCACGATTCACGGCTCGAATCACGAATCACGGCTGCCGGCTCCCGAGATCAGAGGTTTCTCTACTACGCCTGATCGGCTAAAATAGGCGCCTTTCCCGCAGTTCCGTAAGTTTCCACGAGGTATACCCATGAAAGTGCTGGTCACGGTCAAGCGCGTGATCGATCCCTACGTCAAAGTCCGCGTGAAGTCGGATGGCAGCGGGGTTGAAACGGCCAATATCAAGATGACGATGAATCCCTTCTGCGAGATCGCTGTCGAGCAGGCGGTGCGCATGAAGGAGGCCGGCATCGTAACCGAGATCGTCGTCGTTTCGGTTGGTGTGCCGCAATCGCAGGAGACGCTGCGCACCGCAATGGCCATGGGCGCCGACCGTGGGATCCTGGTGGACGCACCCGCAGGAGTCGAGCCGCTCGCAGTGGCGAAGCTCGTGAAAGCGATCATCGAGAAAGAAAAACCACAGCTGGTCATCACCGGTAAACAGGCGATCGATGACGATTCCAACCAGACCGGGCAGATGATCGCGGCTTTGATGGGGTGGCCCCAGGCGACGTTCATCTCGAACGTCACGGTGAACGGTGACAGCGCCGAGGTGACGCGCGAGATCGACGGAGGCCTCGAGAAGCTGACGATCAAGCTTCCGGCCGTCGTCACATCCGATCTGCGGCTCAACGAACCGCGTTACGTGACGTTACCGAATATCATGAAGGCGAAGAAGAAGCCGCTCGAAGTGCTGAAACCGGAAGCGCTCGGTGTCGACGTCACGCCAAGGCTCAAGACGCTCAAGGTGCAGGAGCCGCCGAGCCGCAGCGCAGGTGTGAAAGTGGCGGACGTGAAAGAACTCATCGCGAAGCTCAAGAACGAAGCGAGGATAATCTGATGGCAGTCCTGGTCATAGCCGAACACGACGGCAGGCAACTCAAGCCCGGTTTCACCAACACCGTGACGGCTGCGGCGAAACTGGGGGAGGTCACCGCGCTCGTTGTGGGTAAAGAGGGCGCCGACGCGGCACAGGCGGTGGCGAAAGTTGCGGGCGTGAAGAAAGTGCTGCTCAGCGAAGCGCCTCACTACGAGGGCTCGTCAGCAGAAAATATCGCGGCGCTCGTTCTTACGATTGCTGAGCAGTACAGCCATCTTCTGGCTGCCGCCTCGAGCTATGGCAAGAACATCATGCCGCGCGTTGCTGCATTGCTCGATGTTCAGCAGGTTTCCGAGATCAGTGCGGTCGAATCGACCGATACTTTCGTGCGCCCTACCTATGCGGGCAACGCGATGGCGACTGTTCAGTCGAGCGATCGCATCAAAGTCATCACCGTGCGCGCAACCGCGTTCGATCCAGCCGGTGAGCAGGCGGCCGCGCCCATCGAAAAGCTGGCACCGGGCCCGGATGTCGGCTTGAGTAAGTTCAAAGGCGCCGAGCTGTCGAAATCCGAGCGACCCGAGCTCACCGCAGCACGCATTATCGTCTCTGGCGGGCGCGGCATGGGCAGTGCTGACAACTTCAAGATTCTCGAAGCGCTTGCGGATAAGCTCGGCGCTGCAGTCGGCGCATCGCGAGCGGCCGTAGATTCCGGGTTCATGCCCAACGAGTATCAGGTCGGCCAGACGGGCAAGATCGTGGCTCCCGATCTCTACATCGCGGTCGGCATCTCCGGCGCGATCCAGCACCTCGCTGGCATGAAGGACAGCAAAGTGATCGTTGCAATCAACAAGGACGCCGAAGCGCCGATTTTTTCGGTCGCCAGTTACTGGCTCGTCGATGATTTGTTCAAGGCGGTGCCGGAGCTGACGAAGGAGTTGTCCTCGTGAGCCGTGATTTGTGAGCAGTGAGCCATGATTCGGGAGCCGTGAATCGTGATTCGTGATTCGTCGTTCGTGTCTTTGACACATAGTTAGTTAGGCGTAGGCTCTCCGCTACCGCAAAGCCAACGCACCACGCACTCCCTTTCCGCACGCGCGGCAAAGGGAGTTTTCTTTTGAACGCGTGCGCTGCTGACTGTTACGATAACGGTGACAAGCCGGTGGTACACTCCTCATCAGACCAGTGCTTCTTTTCCGGATAGCTCACGAATCAGGGCTCACGGCTCACGAATCACACGACTCACGAGGACGCTATGTCTACCTACTCCGCTCCCCTCAAAGACATGCAGTTCGTATTGCGCGAGCTTGCCGGTCTTCAGGAGGTGTCGGCGCTTCCCGGTTGGCAGGACGTCACGCCTGAAGTGGTCGACGCCGTGCTCGCGGAAGCCGGCAAGTTCGCGCAGGAAGTTCTCGACCCGCTGAATCGCATTGGAGATACGCAGGGCGCGCGACTCGCTCAAGGGAAAGTGACTGCGCCGGACGGCTACGTGCAGGCGTATCGCAAGTTCATCGAGGCGGGGTGGAACGGGCTTGCCGGTGATACGCGTTATGGCGGCCAGGGGCTGCCGCACGTTGTCTCGACCGCCGTGCAGGAAATCTGGAACAGCGCAAACATGTCCTTTTGTCTTGCGCCGATGCTGACCTCCGGCGTGCTCGAAGCTTTGAGGCACCACGCTTCACCCGAGCAGCAGGCTCTGTACATGCCGAATCTGACGGCTGGCGCGTGGAGCGGGACCATGAATCTCACTGAGCCGCAAGCCGGCTCGGATCTCTCCGCCGTACGGACACAGGCCGTCCGTGACGGCGACCATTACCGGCTGCGCGGCACGAAGATTTTCATCACGTGGGGCGAGCACGACATGAGCGAGAACATCGTGCATCTGGTTCTCGCGCGCACGCCGAATGCGCCTGAAGGCGTCAAAGGTATTTCGTTATTCATCGTTCCTAAATTTCTAGTGAACCGTGATGGCACGCGCGGCGAGCGCAATGACATCACTTGTGTTTCGATCGAGCACAAGATGGGTATCCGCGGGAGCCCGACTTGCGTTCTTGCGTACGGCGAAGCAAAAGGAGCGATCGGTTATCTCATCGGCGAGGAGAATCGCGGCCTCGAGTACATGTTCACGATGATGAACCACGCACGCCTCGGTGTCGGCGTCGAAGGCCTCGGCATCGCCGAACGGGCCTATCAGCACGCGCTCGCGCACGCGCGCACACGCGTCCAGGGGCGGGAGATCGGCCAGCGCAGCGGCGACCGTGTGACGATCATCCATCATCCGGATGTCAAGCGGATGCTGCTCAGCATGAAAGCGCAAACCGAGGCGATGCGGGCCCTGGCGTATGTTGCAGCTGCAGCGCTCGACAAGGCGCGCGTGCACCCGGACCGCACCGAGCAGCGCCGCAATCAGGCGCTCGTCGATCTACTTACGCCGATCGTAAAAGGCTGGTGCACCGAACAGGGCGTGGAAGTGGCTTCAACCGGGGTCCAGGTGCATGGTGGAATGGGCTTCATCGAGGAAAGCGGCGCTGCACAGTATCTGCGGGATGCCCGTATCACCACTATTTACGAAGGCACCACTGGCATTCAGGCGAATGACCTTGTCGGGCGCAAAGTCGCTTTCGAGAAGGGCGCAACCGCAATGGCAGTGATCGGTGACATGCGTGGCGTTAACGCTCGACTGGAGCGTCTGGGAAGTGAGTTTGTATCGGCGCGCAAAGCTTTCTCGGAGGCGATCGACAGTCTGGAATCTGCGACACGGTGGCTCGTCGAGCACTATGCCGCGTCACCCAATGCGGCAGCAGCGGTGGCGGTGCCTTACCTGAAGCTTTTCGGTATCGTTGCGGGCGGCTGGGTCATGGCCCGGGCCGCCGTGATTGCTCACGACAAGCTCTCGGACGCCAAAAGCGATGCGAGATTTCTGTCTGCGAAGATCATCACGGCGCGCTTTTATGCCGAGCATATCCTCACTGGAGCGCGCGGGTTCGCCGACACTGTGCTGAGCGGATCCGCGAGCGTGCTGGCGCTCGACGAAGGGCAGTTCTGACCGAGACAGGTCGTGCAAGGGGCGCAATTCCAAATGTAAAAGGGGAAGAGGAGGAACGCCAAGAAAAAGGCAGGGGCGTCAACTGATCTCGTGCTTTATGTGAGCGGGCACGGGAACAGGCACGCCGGCGGCCGAGTCAGCACAAGCTCGAGTGTAAAAGCTCAATCGCGTGCGGCACTCTCCTTGACACGGCTGCTACGGAGCCACGCGGCGAGGACGACCAGCAGTACCACGAGCAATGCAGCCACGAGGCTCAGCGCTGCGACGACGATCGGTGATCCGTTCTCGAGCGCTGTGGGCTGTCCCCGGGTGAGGCCGGTCGCCTTGATCGCAAAAAATGCACCGAGCGGAACGAGCAAGTTGTCGAAGCCGCCGCCAAATGCGCCTTCGAGCAGCGTTACAGCCATTGCGACAAGCGCGGCGACGGAGACTGCTTCAGTACTGGAAGCGGGCGTAAACCACGCGAGCGGCGCCGCGATACATGCGAATCCAACCACGAAGAAAGCCGCGCTGCCCTCGATCGTCTTGTAGTCGCCAATACTCGCGTAGTGACGCCGTCCGTAGGCCGTACCCACCAGAGCCGCCGCGGCATCGGCGAGTGTCAGCAGAAGAATCGGTATGCAATAAAGGACCGGATCGTCGTCCGCGAGGATGAACACGATAGCAATCGAGGCGAC
>JAQGNH010000558.1 GCA_028291945.1 Betaproteobacteria bacterium | reverse complement strand
AACGATAGAAGCAGCTCGCAGTCCACTGAAAGAAAGTGCGCAATTGCTTTGTCAAAGTTGTCGCGCTGAAACACCAGTCGTCGCAACAAACTTACCGCCCATCTGCCCCAACATCGATTGCGCGTGCGGTCGTGAACTAATCAACAGCTCAAATTTGACCTCGCGCTCCGCCGCCCCGTAGCATTGCCGGCAACTGACAAGGGCACACCCGACTGAAAAGCGGGTTCGCAAAGTTACCGGTCTAAGGAGCGAAAGCTCGACGACAGCGGGACTGCCAGGCAAGCGCTTTCATGAAGTCGCGCACATAGTTGCGTGTGCTGAAGCGCTGATCCAAGCAGCCCCACCTGTCCGTTAGCTCCGAAGCCGGCGACGCCCTACGTCGCAACTATGTATTCGGAGCGAGCGTGAAAGATTACTCGATGTACAGCAAACGCGGCGGGTTCAGCTTGATTGAGCTGATGATAACGGTCGCCATCATCGGGATACTCACGGCGATTGCATTCCCGTCGTATCAGGATCACTTGCGCAAGGGCCGGCGCGCTGCGGCAGAGGCCTTTTTGGCGGACACCGCCAGCCGAGAGCAACAGTACTTGCTCGACGCACGCAACTACGCCGTCGGCGCAGGCGCGCTGACCGCGCTGAATATGTCAGTGCCGGCCGAGGTCGCGGCGTTCTACACGATTGCGATCACACCGGCAGCGCCGACGATTCCCCCGGCTTTCACGATCACCGCAACGCCGGTAGCTGGCTCTATGCAAGTCGCCGATGGCGCCCTCACGCTCGACCAGCAGGGCGGCAAAACGCGCGCTGGTGTTGCAGGCTGGTGAACCATGGCACATCGCGTCAATCATCTCCGTGTAGTCCGAGCGAGAGGCTTCACCATCGTTGAAGCGATGGTCGTGGTTGCCGTCCTCGCAATACTGTTGGGCGTTGGTGCGCCCTCCATGACTCGCATGGGGGTCAATCAGCGATTGAAAGCGGCGGGCCATGACATCGCTTCGTCCATGTCGGCCGCGCGAAGCGAAGCCCTGACACGAAACGTAGACGTGACCGTTGCACCGATCGGCGGCAGCTGGACAAACGGCTGGACCATCACCGAAGCAGGCGGCACCGTCATCCGCCGCCAGGATGCTTATACGCGCATCACCCTTACGGGCCCGGCAAACGTGGTTTTCAATGGAGATGGCCGGCCCAATTCGACAGCAACGCCGTTCGCCGCAACGTCGGCAGAGACCGACATCAATACCTACCGGTGCGTGCGCCTGCGGCCGACCGGACGCCCGGTTCTCTCGGCGGGGAGCTGCTGATGTATCGGCCAAACGTGTCGCGCATCCGCCAATCGGGGATGACCATGCTCGAGGTGCTGATCACGATCGTGATCGTCGCGTTCGGGCTGCTCGGCGTGGCCGGTCTACAGGCGCGCATGCACGTGGCGGAGACCGAAGCGTATCAACGCGCTCAAGCGACCATGCTGCTGCGGTACATGACGGACCGAATCAACGCAAACCGAAAGAACGGGATGAGCTATGTGACGGCAAGCGCGCTCGGAGGGGCACTGCAGGACTGTAGCGGCCTGAGCGGCGGCGCACTCGACTTGTGTGAATGGAACAACTTGCTTGCAGGCGCGAGCGAAACGAAAGGTGGCCAAAGTGTCGGCGGGATGATCGCTGCTCGTGGGTGCGTGTTCAACACGGTGGCGAGCATGCCGCGTCAATTTACGGTCGCTGTGGTCTGGCAAGGGCTTTCCCCAACGGTCGCCTCAAGTGCAACGACCTGTGGATCGGGCACTTACGCCGACGATAAAACGCGCCGCGCGATGGTCGCGCCGATCACGATCGGCTGCCTTCAAAACGATCCAAATACGGGCCTATGCGTAACGCCATAAACATGTCGCGCCCTACGCACAGTACACACGATGCGCCTCGTGCGCCCAGCGGATTCTCGCTCGTGGAGCTGATGATCTCCATCACACTGGGAATGATGGTGCTGACCGCGCTTGCCGCGATTTTCGCCAACACGAGCACCACCCGCACGGAGCTCGAACGTGTGAGCCAGCAGATCGATAACGCTCGCTACGCGGTCGACGTCTTATCTCAGGACCTACAACTCGCCGGCTATTACGGTGAGTTGGCAGTAAGCGGACTCGCCGTGCCTGGTGCGTTGCCGGACCCGTGCTCGGTGGCTCCAGCGGATTGGGCATCGGCGATCCCCATCGCCGTTCAGGGTTACGACGATGGCGTCGGCGTGCCCGCGTGCGTTCCGGGATCGCTCAAAGCGGGCACTGACGTGGTCGTAGTGCGCCGCCTGCGGCCGTGCATCGCGGGTGCAGCGTCCTGCGATCCCGTGGTGGCCACCGAACCCTACATGCAGGTTGCGCTGTGCTCGAGCAGTGCAACACCCTACGTAGCCGGTATCGGAAGCGGTGGGGGCTTCACGCTGACTCAGAAAGATTGCGCTACTGCGGCGGGGCTTCGTCGATACCAATTGAGCATTTACTTCATCAGCAATGACAACGGCGCCGGTGTGAGCGTGCCGACACTGAAACGGCTGGACTTCAACGGCGCCACTCTTACCGAAACCCCTCTCGTGGAAGGGATTGAGCGCCTCCACCTCGAATACGGTATCGACACCAACGGCGACGGCAGCCCCGACGCGTACACGTCAGACCCGACGAATTTCACCTATGCAGGCTGCACGACATGCAGTGCGTCGAACAACTGGTCGAACGCGATGACCGCGAAGATTTACGTGCTCGCGCGCACCCTCGAAGCATCAGCTGGCTTCACCGATAACAAGACATACCAGCTCGGCCTGGCGGCGGATGGAAGCCCAGTTACCGCGGGCCCGTTCAACGACCGCTTTCGCCGACATGTGTATAGCGCAGCAGTGCGTCTGATGAATCCTTCCGGCCGCAGAGACACGCCATGAAATCGAACCGATTACAGCGCGGTGCCACGTTACTTATTGCCCTGGTGTTCCTCGTGCTGCTCGCCCTGCTCGGCCTCAGCGCGTTCAATACCAGCACGACCGATGTGAAAAGCAGCGGCAACATGCAGGCACGCACAGAAGCATTGAACGCCGCTCAGCAGGCCATCGAGACCACGATCAGTACGCCGCAATTTGTTGCAACGCCGACGAACGCAATCACGACGCCATGTGGCGCCGCAAATACGTTCTGCGCCGATTACGATGGGGACGGGACCCCCGAATACACGGTGTTGCTCACCCCCAATCCGGCCTGCATCACGAACAAGGTCATCAAATCGCTCGAGCTCAACCTCGACAACCAAGAGGATCTTGGCTGTTCCGCCGGTCAGATGCAGCAGTTCGGCATCGCCGGTGCGAGCACTGGCGACTCACTGTGTGCAAACACGGTCTGGGATGTCACGGCACAAGCGAGCTCGGCAGTGAGCGGCGCCAAAGCGACCGTCTCGCAAGGTGTCGGCATCCGTGTCGGGATCGACGACCTTGCCGGGACTTGCCTTTAAGCAACAAGGGAGCCTCATGATGAAGTACCTGCCAACTCTGCGTTCGATTGTCCTTGCGACTGCACTCAGTGTGTACTCCTGTGTCGGCCTGGCAGAGGACGTGGATCTCTTCGCGAGCGCCGCACCGTCGGGCGCAGCCGGACGTCCCAATATATTGATCGTCATCGACAACAGCGCGAACTGGTCACGCAACGACCAGGCATGGCCTACTGGAAAGCAGGGTGAGTCTGAGCTCAATGCGCTTAGGCGTTTGATGGACGATCCCGGCATAGCGAACGTGAACATCGGCCTCATGATGTTCACGGAGGGCAGCGGCTCGAACTTCAACGGCGGTTATGTGCGCTATCACGTTCGTCCGATGAACAACCCGGCGAATTTGGCGGCAATGAAGGAGTTGATTGGTACGAGCGCCTGTACAAACGGGCCGAACAGCCTCAACGGCACACCCAACTGCCTGCTCAAGAATTTCGATTCACCCAGCGAGAAGACCGGCACCTCCAAGACAGACTACAGCGCTATGCTCTTCGAGGTGTTCAAGTACTTTGGCGCCTTTACGAATCCTGCTAATGCGCGTACCGATATCGCCGGCAGTCCCATCGATCTGAGCCACTACGGTGGCCGACGTTATGCGGGCAACCCGGATGCCAAGTCGGATGCAGCGGCTTACAGCGGCGGCGCGGGCAAGCCCAACTACATTTCGCCCATCGACTCGACCTGCGCGCAAAACGCAATCATCTTTATTGGAAACGGGTTCCCGACGAGCGACGCGGCTGCCTCGCTTTTGAGTGGGATAGGCGGTTCCACTACACAGCTTCTGATGCCTACGCCCTCGGGTACGTTCATCACTCCAACGGGCAGCAAGATTCGCTACGCAGACGAGTGGGCCAAGTATCTGTTTTCGACGGATGTGCACTCAACGCCCGGTCAGCAGAACGTGAAAGTCTATACAGTGGATGTGTACAACGCCAAGCCGGACGCCGATCAGAACAGTCTTCTGATGAGCATGGCCAAGCACGGCGGGGGCCAATACTTCGCAGCCAAAACTGAAGACGCAATCCTTCAGGCATTCAAAGATGTGCTGATCGACGTTCAGTCGGTCGATAGCGTGTTTACATCCTCGAGCGTGCCGATCAACGCGACGAACCGCACGCAGTTCCTGAACCAGGTATACATCGGCATGTTCCGTCCCGATGCTGATTCGGGTCCGCGCTGGTACGGCAACCTCAAGCGCTATCAGGTCGGCAACATTAACGGCGAAATCAAGCTCACCGACAAAAACAACGACCCGGCGATCGCTGCTTCAAGCGGTTTTCTGCAATCGTGCGCAATCAGCTATTGGACCACCGACAGCGGTGCGTACTGGGACTTTTCGCCCTCGAGTGCCGGCCAGTGTTCCAAGATCCCCGGCAGCGCGTTTTCAGACCTCCCGGACGCCGACTCTGCCGAAAAAGGCGGGGCAGCCGAGGTCCTGCGGCGCGGCAACGATCCTACCACCCCGACGACGAATGTGAATCGCACGGTATACACCTGCACGAGCTCGGCGAGCTGCGCGAGCTTCGTTGCCTTTAATTCGACGAACGTCTCGACGGGCGCACTCGGTGTCGCGACCTCAGCAGAGCAGACCCGGATCATCGATCACACGTTGGGGAAGGACGTGAATGACGAAAATGGTAATGGGGTGGCCACCGAGACGCGCCCGTCCATACATGGGGACGTGGTTCACTCTCAGCCGCTGCCAGTATCGTACAGTGATGCGACCGGGGTGGTGCTTTTCTATGGCGCGAACGACGGCACGTTCCGGGCGGTTTCCGGAAACACGGGTAAGGAGTTATGGGCGTTCGTCGCTCCCGAGCACCATTCCAAATTAAAGCGGCTCGCCGACGACATCCCCAAAGTCTATTACCCTGGAATGCCGGCCGGTGTACTGCCGACGCCGCAGAGAAAGGATTATTTCTTCGATGGTACGGCGGCACTCTTCCAGACCGCGGACAATAGCAAGATCTGGATATTCCCGACGATGCGCCGGGGCGGCCGCATGCTGTACGCGTTCGACGTGACGACGCCGACCGCACCGACTCTCAAATGGCACGTGGGCTGCCCAAACGCCGCCAACGACACCGGATGCACCGCGGGCTTCTCCAACATCGGCCAGACGTGGTCCACGCCGCGTGTCGCGAAGGTGAAAGGCTACGACGCCGGGAACAGCCCGATCATCATCATGGGCGGCGGCTATGACGCATGTGAGGACGCCGATA
>JAQGNH010000524.1 GCA_028291945.1 Betaproteobacteria bacterium | reverse complement strand
TTCTGCGTGATGCCGGCATCGCGTATGACGCGACCCCATTTGTCGTATTCCGATCTGATGTAAGCACCGAAAGCCTCTGGCGTCGTGGTCCATACTTCCAGCCCCTGCTTGAGCAGCGCTTCACTCGTGTCGGCCTTGTTGAGTATCTGCACGATTTCTCTGTTGAGGCGGATGATTATGTTCTGCGGCGTTTTGGCTGCAACCACGAAGCCATACCAGCTATGCGCCTCGTAGCCCGGCACGCCGGCTTCGGCAATGGTTGGCAGCTCCGGAAATATTTTGGAGCGCCGCGCGGTGGTCACAGCGAGCGCTCTGAGTCTTCCGGAATTTACCGGTGACACCGCCGTCGGCGATGAGGCGAACACAAGTTGTACCTCACCCGATAGAAGGTCGATCATCGCCGGTGCGCCCCCTTTGTAAGGCACATGAAGGACGTCGATTTTCGCCATGGACCGGAACAGCGCACCGGCAAGATGTCCCGCGCCTCCGCTTCCGGAAGAGCCGAATGCGAGCTCACCCGGACGGGCTCTCGCGAGGGCGATCAGTTCCTTCACGGACTTCGCAGGAACGGACGGATGCACGACGAGCACATTGCCGCTCGATATCGCGCTTGTAATAGGCGCGAGGTCTTTTAAAGGTTCGTACGCCAGTTTCTTGAAAAAGAAAACGTTGACTCCGAGATTGCCGACTGCGCCCAGCATCACCGTGTAGCCATCCGGGGGCGAATTGGCCGTGAGCTCTCCAGCTACGCTGCCGTTTGCACCCGGGCGATTGTCCACGATCACCGTCTGCCCGAGCGCTTCGCCAAGTCTCGTCGAAACAATGCGCGCGACCGCGTCGACTCCGCCGCCGGGCGCCTGCGACGCTATCAATCGGATCGGCTTCGCGGGATAGACCGGCTGTTGCGCACGTACCAGCGGAGTGCCCGAGATCATCAGTCCGAGCAGCACACACGCCGCGCAAAGGGCGCGCTGTTTCAGCAAACACATCATGGCTCCTCGGGAGATTTCACTATCCATTCGCCCTGAGCGTCGTGCTACGACACAGTCGAAGGGGAACGGCACATCGATGGATCCGTTTCTAGTTTTAACAGCTTCAACCCGCCATCACGTGCTGAGCCATAATACAACGCGAATACGCAAACTACATAAATCGGGAGTTAGGTAATGGAACTCGAGCTTCGCGGCAAGAAAGTACTGGTTACCGGGGCATCCAAGGGCATTGGTTTAGCCTGCGCTCAGGCGTTCGCCGCCGAAGGTGCGCGCGTACATATCGCTTCGCGCAGCCAGGCCGATCTCGGGGCTGCCGCCGAGGCGATAGGGCGCGAACACAAGACCGAAGTCTCCATACACCCGCTTGACCTTGGCGTGACGCAGAACGCAGTCGCTCTGGGGCAGGCGTGCGGCGATGTGGACATTCTTGTAAACAATGCGGGCGCGATTCCGAGCGGCAGCCTTACGCAAGTCGACGACGAGCGGTGGCGACACGCATGGGATCTGAAAGTGTTCGGTTACATCAGCCTCACCCGAGAGATCTACAAACGGATGTGCGAGCGGGGCGCGGGCGTGATCGTCAATGTCATCGGTGTCGCAGGCGAGCGCAACCGCGCTGACTACATCGCCGGCAGCACCGGCAATGCAGCCCTGATGGCGTTTACGCGGGCCTTGGGATCCGAGAGCGTGGATCATGGCATCCGGGTGGTTGGTGTGAATCCGGGTCGGATCGAGACCGACCGTCAGATCGGCCATATGAAAGAGAAGGCGGAAAGGGTTTTCGGAGATGCGTCGCGGTGGAAAGAAATACAGGCGCAAGTAGCAGAGACGCTGCCGTTCAAGCGCTCCGGGCGACCGTCGGAGGTTGCGGATCTCGTCGTGTATCTTGCGTCGGCTCGTGCGTCCTACATCAGCGCAACCATCATTACGATCGACGCGGGTCAATCGGTACGGACTCGAGCCTGATCTGGATCATAGCGGCCGGCGCTCATCGTGGACGCACATTGACCCTACCGGTCTTCCCGCGAAGTGGCGCGCGAGACCGAGTTCGGCTCCGCCTCCCGCGCAGGGTATTTCAGACGTGGGCCCAATGGCCTGGGACAAAGACCCAGCGCCCGCGACGTTCGACCCAATGTGGGGGCTCCCACACCCAGCCGGGTCGCTCGCGTACAAAGTGTCCTTTGCGCCAAACGTGGCGGTGTCCATCCCAGTACCAGTAGCCGGGCGCCCAGATATAGCCCGGAGGAGGTGGCGGTGCCGCCTCGACTACTGGCGGCGGAGGGCCGACGTTGAGGCTGAGCCCGACGTTCACATCGGTTTTCGAGAGGACGGGCGTCGTCAGCGAGACAAGGGCGATCGCGGTGGCAATCAGCGATTTCCGGATCCAGGGCACTGGGGGTCTCCTTCGCGCGGGGACATTCAAGTTACTCCCGATGCAATGCAAGTTGCTTGAATGGCGGACACCCTTGTGCCTTTTCCGCATATTTTTGGAAGGAAGAGCCAATGGACGCCACGTCATAGCCCGCTGCCCGCGCGCGGCCGTTCTAACGCGAGACACCGCGAGCACACTCCAAAGCGTACTATCAGAGATTTTGGGTCTCGGATGATCTCTGAACGTAGCAAAGGATAGCGGTGACAAAGGAGACCGAAAGCAAAACGGACGTCGAGCGTGAAGCGAACGCGGCGCCCGATAAAACGACCAACCGCAGCACGGTGCTCGCAATGGGCGCAATCAACGTGCTCAATCACGCGAGCTTTCGGGGCAGCAAAGTTCTCGTCGCGCTCACGACCGCGCAGCTGGGCTACAGCCCGTTCGCGATCGGCGTAATTTTTTCGCTCTACTCGGTGCTTCCGCTCTTCCTCGCGCTTTACGCAGGCCGGCTGACCGACCGCTATGGAGCGGTGTTACCGATGCGTGTGGGAACGGCCGGTTTACTGATCGGCCTTCTGATTCCTTTTGGCGCATTCGGACTCTACGGCTTCTGCATCTCCTGCGCACTGTGTGGGGGATCGTACATTTTCTTTTCGATTTCGATGCAGAACCTCATAGGTCGCGCAGGAAAAGCCGAATCGCGCACGCAGCGCTATGGAACTTACAGTCTGCTCATTGGGCTGGCGAGCCTCATAGGTCCACTGATAACGGGTCTCGCCGTCGACCATCTGGGCAATCGCGTTGCGTATTCGGTGCTCGCTATATTCCCGCTGCTTACGCTGTTCATCATGGGTCGTATTTCAAGCTCGCTTTCCGCAGCGCACGGCGCGTCTTCAAAGCACGAGCGCCTGCGCACGATGGACCTTCTCAAGGACCGCTCGCTGCTGAGCGTGCTGGTCGCCGGGATCGTGATCGAAACCGGTCTCGAGCTCTTCACGTTTTACATGCCGATCTACGGGCACTCGCTCGGCTTCTCCGGCACGCAGGTCGGCGTCGTTGCTGCAGCATACGCGCTCGCTGCAATCGTCATTCGTCTGGGTATGCCGACGCTCGTCCGCTGGGGCAATGAGGAGCTCGTCATTTCGCGGTCGCTCGCGCTTGCCGGCCTCTTCTACTTCGTCACTCCGCTGGTGCACAGCTATTACCCGATGATCGCGACCTCGTTCGCGCTCGGGCTCGCACTGGGCTGCTGTAACCCGCTCGCGATGATGCTGGCTTATACGCGCTCTCCGCCCGGGAATTCGGGACAGGCTCTGGGCGTGCGCCAGTCGTTCAACAAAACGACGCAAGTCCTCGTGCCTCTCGTATTCGGATCAGTTGGAACGACGCTCGGCCTGTCGGCCGTGTTCTGGTCAACGGGCGCACTGCTCGCGGCGGCCTCCTACTTCATTCGCGTGAAAGCAAAAACACGTTCAGGAGATCGGACGTGATTCTTCGCATTCGAGCCGCTGTCCTGTTCTTTGCTTTGCTCGCGACTTTGACTGCTCACGTCCGGGGCGCCGAAGTGGGCGCAATCGTCATGCACGGGAAGTGGGGCTCGCCGGAACGCAACGTGGACGCGCTTGCAGTGACGCTCGAGCGGGCCGGGTTCGCCGTAAGCGTACCGGAAATGCCGTGGTCCGGCAGAAGGTTGTATGACCGTCCAGTCGAGACAGCGATCGCCAATACTGATGCGGAGGTTGCGAGGATGCGCAATGCCGGCGTGAAACACGTGTTCGTCATTGGACACAGTCTCGGCGCCGCGTTCGCTCTGCATTACGCGACGCGCTCGATCTTGAGTGGCATCGTTGCGATCGCACCTGGACATCGGCCTGAAAGCCCGGGTTTTGCCAAGTTGCTCGCAAACGAAGTCGCGAAAGCGAAAGAGCTCGTTGCGTCCGGCAAAGGTGATGAGCCGCTCTGGTTCAACGATCCGAACACGGGCGGCCGGCGTAAGCCGCTTCGTGCCAGCGCAACGATATTCCTGAGTTACTTTGACGCGGCGGGACCGATGAACATGGCGCGCAATGTGGCCAGCATAAAGCCGGATATTCCCGTGCTGTGGCTCGTGCCGACACGAGAAGAACAGCCCGCTCGCGACTTCGTGATAAAGCTATCCAAAGCGCTGCCGCCGAACGCAGGCACTCGATTCGCCGAACCGGAAGCGGACCATTTGAGCGCGCCTAACGCCGCGAGCGGAATTATCGTCGAATGGATCCAGGGCATCGTCGCGAAAGGACCGACGCCAAGCGGTGAAGACAAGCGTTGATGGGGCCAGGTCGGGCGAGGTTCCGATAAATCGAAATCTTGAGCTCATGGTGCCTTACGGTTCTCAGTCAATGATCGACTGATAGACCAGCGCATTCATGAGCCGACGATAGTGCCAGCGAATCGGCCCGGGCGCGGCGGCCATAACCACGACGACAAGCTGCTCCTTAGGGTCGACCCAGAAATCGGTGCCGCTGGCACCGCTCCAGGTATACGCACCGGGTGCACCCATCGTGGTCGGGCCTCCGGTCGAGGGGCGCACGGCCATGGTGAGGCCGAAGTCGTAGCCGGCTTTGGTCGGGTCAGCCGCTTCGATAAAGTTTTGCACGCCAGGCCCCAGATGATTGGCCGTCATATAGTCGACCGTCCTGCTGGCCAGGATGTGCGCATCGCCGAGTCGCCCGCGGTTGAGCAGCATCTGGCCAAATCGAACATAGTCTGCAGCAGTGGACACTGCGCATCCGCCGCCGCACTCGAATTTGTCCGGCTTCGTGCGATCTGCAAACGGCTGCGGTTTTCCCGTATCGGGATCGTTAGGCAGCGCCCTTGCGAAGCGCTTCGCTTTCGCTGCCGGTACCACGAAGCCCGTGTCGGCCATGCCTAACGGTTTCCAGATACGTTCCTGCAGGTATGTGCCGAGCGTCTGACCGGTTTCCGCCTCGATGATCAAGCCGAGCACGTCGATTGAAAATCCGTAGTCCCATGCGCTCCCGGGCTGGTAGAGGAGATTCACTTTCGACAACCGGTCGAGGAACTCCTGGCCCGTCAACTGAGCAGCTGCGGCGCCGGACGAATCGGGAAACATTTTGTGCACTGGCGTCGAGCCGCGGCCGCCGTAGGTGAGGCCAGAGGTGTGGCGCAGCAGGTCCTGGATCGTGATTTGCCGCTTTGCGGGCACCGTTTCCATGATGGTCTCGCCGGTCGTGTCGGTCTTCAGAACGCCGACCGGCAGCTTGCCAAGCGCAGGAAACCATTTCGAAATGGGGTCGCTCATCTGAACGCGCACGTCTTCGACGAGCTGCATGACGCCCACCCCGACCATGGGTTTAGTCATTGAGGCGATGGCGAAGATTGCGTCCTTCGTCATCGGCGTGCCCGCCTGCCTGTCGAGATAACCGAACGATTCGTAGTATGCGAGCCGTCCCTTGCGAGCAATGGCAACCACTGCACCCGGCATCCGGCCACGCTCGATGTCTGTGCGCAGCACCTTACCGATTTGTTCCAATTGCTCGGACGAAAGGCCCACCGACTCCGGGCGTGCGCGCGGCAGGGGGTCGTCGGCGTAAACGGAGCAGGCGAACAGCGACAGGACCAGCGAGACCAGCAGGCGTGCGCGCGTCATGTTCTCCCCTTCAGGCAGTGCGGCAGAAAAGCATACGCTTGCGTCATGCGCGAGGCTACAACCGTTGATATCAGGGGTTGGTCCATACGGGTTCTTAATTGGCAGCGCTGGTTAGGAACCGCACTGCTCGTGCCTGATCCTGACGTCATAAAAAGCTCGCTTGCGTGCCTGCGTGCGCCAGCGCAAACTGCCAAGTTCGGTCCTGCATGTTGGCACTGCGCTGTAGTCAGCACCGGCCACGGATGCCTGACTGAATCAGATCCAAATCTATCAGCGCTGGAGGTTTGCGGGATTGCCGTGACTCCGCGCTCGATGAGCCCTCACGGGCCGCATCGGGTCTACGATGAGTTCCAGGTCACCGAAAGGAAGAGCCATGAGAACTGCTATCGTCATATTTCTGCTGATCGGTTGTACGTCTGCGCTGTCCTCCCCCACACCGGCCGATTTTCATTTCACGTACCAAAACCAGAAACAGCCCGTCTACACGCCGCCCGTCTACACTCCGCCTCCAAGACCTTCGCCTTCCTACTCCCAATCGAACAGATCGGGGCAGAGCTCCAGTCAAACCTACGGATCTGCAAATGCGATGCGGCAGGGTGGATCGTCTGGGGGTGCCACGCAGTCGGGACGAGCTAATTCCGGGGCCGCAGCCGCGATGCAGAGAAGCATGACGTCATCCCGGTCCGCTTCCTCTACCACGAGTGGAACGGGATCGCGCGGCAACAAGTCAGGCGCTGCCGCGGCAATGCAACGAGCGCAAACCTCGAAGAATATCAATCAGGCCACCGGCAACACTGCTAAATCGCGCACCGCCGCTTCCGGCGCAGCCGCTGCGATGAAGAAAGGCGACCTCACGAATAAGTTCAACGCTGCAAGTGGCGCAAACGGCCAGAAGACAAAAGTCGCGAGCAACACTCAGAACCGGTTAAGCAGCGACCATCAGCGCGGCGGCGGCTGTACGTATAACGATCCCCGGACGCACTGCAAGTTCAACTGCGCCGCCAATCCCGATCTGCCGCACTGCAAGCCGCCGAACGGTCCACAGCATGATGCTCCGCGGCGTGGCCCGGCACCGCCAGCGCTGCGGGCTTCAACACCATGAGGAACCCCTGACGAACGCATAAGCTTTGCCTCAAAGGAGCACATCATGCGTAACGTGCCCCGCGCCTTTGTTTGGACGCTGTTCACGACAGCGTTGGTGATGCCGAGCCCCGTCAATGCACAGTTCGGCGGTATTCAGAATTTTTTTCGCGGCTTGCAATCCAGCACGAGCTGCTCGCAGATGAAGCAATGGGTCTCTTCAGTACCGAACGCTGCAGGGTCGCAGCGGCAGGAAGATCTTCTGCCATTGCTCGACGATTCCCGATTTGTGAAAGTATTCGGAAAACCCTACGAGCAAATGACTGTAGGCGATTTCCGCGACGTCCAGAATGGCATCAGGGAGTGTCAGCGTACGGGCAGTTTTACGCCTGGTGAAGCACAGGCGGTTCAATATCTGTTGAATCCATCGATACACCCGACGCTGAGCCGGCAGGTCGTCGCGGCACGCACTCAACGTGCGCAGTATGAATCGCTGCTGGCGGAGTTGGACCAGCTACAACCGACCGACGTGGATGTGAGAAAACTGACGTCGATTCAGGAGCAACTGAACGCCTCGATGAGATCAGCTACGCCGGACGAACGACGCGCAGTCGCGGCAAAAGTGGACGCAACGCGAGAGCGCATCGTCGGACCATTGGAAAGAGAACGCGTTTCGAAGCGGTTGGCGGAAGCGCAAGGCAGCGACGGGCTCGCAAGCTTAGGCAACCTATACGACGAGCTTGGCAAATCGGCGCTGAGCGCGCAAGAAGTCGAGTCGCTCAAGCAGCAAATCGCTCGACGGATGAGCGAGCTGGCAGCTCCTGTCATACAGGAGGAACGTCAAACAGCCTCTACGATCGGCGGCGGCCTTACGGGACTCGAGCGCGGCGTGCAATTCCTCAACAGCTTCGAAGCCAGATATCAGCGTACCGCTCGTGGCCTGACCGAGCTCGAGTCTGTCCGACGGGAGGTTCTTGACCAGCGTGCCGGTATGTTGCCTGGACTCGAGCCTGCGTTGATCGCAGAAGTTCGAAAGGCGAGCAGCGCAGCTCAAGTCAATGAGGTCCTCAGCCGGTACTTGACGACGTCCGAGCGCCAGGGCTCGCAGAGAAACGTCGTGGCCGCCGCGCAAGAGCGGAGCGTCGCGCTGCAACGCAAAACCGAGAATGACCGTGTGTTCGGATCAAAAAGCGATACGTCCAGCGCTTCCACGCAAGCCACGGCCGCCGCAGCACCATCTCGAACGGGTCGCGCTTTCCTGAGCGATCCGAACGAATTGCGCAAATACAATGAAGGCCGGTTGATCAAGGCCATCTACGACGGCAATCTGAGCAGCCTTCCATCGGATAAAGTTTTCGTGCGCTCTTATTTGCTGCAGCATGCGCGCGTCTTCGCCGACCCCTGCAGAATATTTACGCTCGCCGACATTCGCGAGTTTGAACAAATCGCGATGCGCGAACAGATGCCCCGAAGCCAGGCGGAAGTCGGACAACAGATGTTGCAGTCTCTGAAGGCTTTTGCCGCTATGAGAGACAATCCGAGCCGAATGGTGGATGCGGCCGCGGTTGAGCAAAAACGGCAGGATGCGGAGCAATTTGCTGACAAGGATCTGGAAGCGCTCGTAGAAAGTTACGGCGCTTGTGACTCGCCGATCATGAAACAGTATGCCAAGAACGTCGGAAGCTATCTGAGGAACGCGGGGCGCGGCCGATGAATTCCGTGACCGGCCGGATCGATTCTTCACACCGTTGTTCGCAACAACTTGGCCGCTGCTCTGTTGTCATACCCACCTAAAACCTGTACTCCGGTCCCTCGACATACTTGAAGCGCTCGAGCGCGTCCGAACGCAAAGTGAAGCCAAGGCCCGGCCGTTCCGGCGCGTGAACCATGCCATCCGGGCGGACGTCGAATTGCTCATTGAAGAGCTCGTACATCATCGGCATGTAGCCCTGACTGACTTCGAGGATGTGGCAATTGGGTGCGGCCATCGCGACGTGGATGCTTGCCGCGAACAGGATACCGCTACCCCATGCGTGCGGCGCGAGCCGGATATCGCGTGCTGACATCAGCGCGGCAATGCGACGAATCTCTGTGAATCCGCCTGCGCGCGCGACGTCCGGTTGCGCAATGTCAATTGCGGCGTGATCGAGCAGGCTTTGAAAGGCGTAGCGCGTGAACTCGCGCTCACCCGAGGCGATAGGGATCGTTGTCGCCCGCCTCACCTCGGCTTGTCCGCGATGGTTTTCGGGTGACACGGGTTCCTCGAACCATGCGATGTCCAAAGGCTCGAGTGCTTTCGCGAGTTTCACCGCGACCGGCACTTCGAGTGAGCCGTGCGCATCCACCATCAACTCCACATGGGGACCGATGCCACGCCTCGCAGCTTTCACGCGCCGCACACACTTCTCGATGGAAAAGCCGTCCCGGCCGACGACGCGCATTTTCACGGCGCTGAAACCTTTGGCTGCGTAGCCGCCCAGTTCCGCTTCGGCTTCGTCACCCGGTGCCCAGCCTCCACTTGCGTAACCGCGCACGACGCGACGCGTTGCGCCAAGCGCCTGATATACCGGAATGCCCAGTGCCTGCGCCTTGAGGTCCCAGACGGCGATGTCGATTCCGGCAATCGCTTCCATCACCATCCCGCTGCGGCGGCTCGTTTCCGCCTGGGGTACACCGCGCTCGAGCGCGGGCTGCGCGCGCGATCCGTTGTACATCTTCTCGTAGATGCGTTCGGAAAACAGCGGGTCTTCGCCAAGCACTTCAGGCGCAAGCTCGTGCTCGACGATGGCGCAAACGACGGGCGGCGACCCGAGCGCCGCTCCCATACCAGTCAATCCTTTGTCGGTCTCCACAAGAATCAGCGTGGCGTCACTTTTCACCTTCGTTCCGAGATCGGTGCGATGCTGTCGCTGCGCGGGCACCGGATCGGACATCGGAATGGCGCGGACTCGAACGATTTTCACTGCAATTCTCCCAGGCTGTCAGGCGGGGGTTCTGCAAGGACGTCAGCGACGGGCTTGATTGTTGCGAGAAGCGCGCGGCCCGTCCGGCGGGCGAGGTAAACGATCGACGTCCCTTGGAGTCGTGGTTATAACTATTTTCCCGGAGGTATGCCATTATGTTAGCTGTCGACGCACGGGCCGCACGAGCCGCCTGGACCGTATTCCTCGTTGCCGCCCTGCTGTGGATGGCATACCTTGCCAGACAGACTTTATTCGTTCTGGTCCTCGCGATATTTCTGGCTTATCTCCTGTATCCCGCCGTCAACGTATTGCAGCGTCACGCGCCGAGACTCCCCCGACCGATCGCGGTTGCCTTGGTCTTTCTGGCCATGCTGATCGTCATCGCCGCGGCGGGCATATCCATCGGCGCGCGGATCAGCGAGCAAGCCACGACGTTGAGTGAAAAGCTCCCGACCCTGCTGAAAGACCCGGCCGTTGGCGATCGTCTCCCGTTGCCGAGTTGGATGGAGCCGCTGAGGGCGAAAATAGTCCAGACGCTGCGTGAGCAATTCGGCGGCGGCAGCGATCAGACAATGTCCCTGTTCCGGCGCATCGGCATCCAGACCCTCCGATTTGCGGGGAACCTGGTGTATCTCATCGTGATTCCCATACTCGCATTTCTTCTGGTGAAAGATGGGCCGCGTCTGCGTGCTGGAGTGATGTCGCTTGTGCCGAGTGAGCGGCGCTCGCTGTGGGAGGCGATCCTCGACGATCTCAACATGCTACTGGGGCGCTATGTTCGAGCGTTACTCCTGCTCTCTCTCGCGGCGTTCTGCGCGTATGCCCTGGCGTTCTCTCTGCTGGGCGTTCCGTACGCGCTGGTGATCGCAGCGATCGCGGGCCCGCTCGAATTCATTCCCGTTCTCGGACCGCTCGTCGCGGCAGTCATCGCGCTTCTCGTCGCCGCATTCAGCGGCTACCCGCATTTGCTCTGGATAGTCTTGTTCGTCATCGTCTACCGGGTGCTCCAGGACTATGTGCTCAGCCCTTACCTGATGAGCGAGGGGGTCGAGGTTCACCCGCTACTCGTGATTCTCGGAATTATTGCGGGGGAACAAATCGGCGGAGTGCCGGGCATGTTCCTCGCGATACCGATCCTTGCGGCGGCGAAGCTTTTCGTAGTGAGAATCCGAGTGGCGCCGGACCCAGCGCGAACGGCGGTGCGGCCTATAATGCCACCTACCGACCCGTCATGAGAGGCCCATTATGTCCGTCCATCCGCTGTCTACCTCACCTGCAATCGATCCGATCTCTCAGGCGAAGGTTCACCTCGCCGCCGCTCACCGTCTCGCCGTGTTCCATGATCTTGAGCAGGGCATCGACAACCACTTCACGGTCACCGTACCAGGCCGTGATGATCATTACCTGATTCTGCCGTTCGGGCTGCATTGGTCGGAGGCTCGTGCGAGCGACATGATCGTGTTCGACGAGTCCGGCAATACGCTCGAGGGCGAAGGCGACGTAGAGTTGTCGGCGCTGTGCATACACGCCCCAATCCATCGCATCAGCGGAGCGCAAGTAGTGCTGCACACTCATCAGACCTGGGCGGTTGCGCTCAACATGCTGAAGAACAATCGCCTCGTGCCGGCGAGCCAGACCGCGGCTTACTTCCACGGACACGTTGCCTACGACGACAACTACGCCGGGAACGCGGACTCGCTCGAAGAGGGTGAGCGTCTGGCACGATTGATCGGCGACAAGCACATCATGTTCATGAAGAACCATGGCGTGCTGGTGACCGGGCAGACGATTGCACAGGCGTATCGGCGCCTCTACATGCTCGAGCGAGTGTGCCGCGCACAAATCCTTGCGATGGGCTCAGGGCAGCCTTTGGAAATCATTCCCGACGCGATCGTTGCCAAGGTGCAGGCGCCTTCTCAGAACGACCGTCATCGCGGAAAGCGCGATCTCATGTACTTCGAGGCGATGATGCGGGTGCTCGATCGCCAGATGCCGGGTTATGCCGACTAAAGGAAGGAGCTCGATATGTCGTCTTCATTCCCCGAGAAATACCGGGACCTTTTTCAGAAAAAAGCGTTTGGGGCGTTCACGACGCTGATGCCCGACGGCAGTCCGCAGACGACGCCGGTGTGGGTCGATTTTCAGAACGACGAAATCTGGGTCAATTCTGCGGTTGGGCGGCAGAAAGACCGGAATGTCAGGCGCGACCCGCGTGTTGCCGTCGCGGTGATCGACCCCGACAATCCGTACCGCTATGTCGAAGTACGCGGCCGCGTCAGGGAAATCACGCAGAATGGCGCCGACGCGCACATCGACAAGATGGCGCAGAAATACCTCGGCCAGGCCAAGTACCCGTACGCTCAGCCGGGCGAGCAGCGCGTGCTGTACAAAATCGCTATCGAAAAAGCGCACGCTGTGGGGTAGGCGGATATTGTATGTAGAATGAGTTAGGAGGCCGGGCATGGGCAGAACGCATCGGCCGTCGCGCCACCGACGTTCTCCCGAATTCAATCAAGAGGAGTCAAACGATGAACGCTCCACTGACCCTGCAATCCACCCCGAAGATCGACTGTTCTCCCGAGGAATGGGAGGCGCGAGTCGATCTCGCCTGCCTCTACCGCATCGTGTCTCACCTGGGGTGGCACAAGAGCATCATTTATAACCACATCTCCATGCGCGTGCCGGGACCCGAAGTTCATTTCCTGCTGAACCCGCTCGGCCTCATGTACACCGAGATTACCGCGTCGAACCTGCTGAAGGTCGATTTGAAAGGCCGCAAGGTGAATCCCTCGCCGTATCCGGTCCACACTGCAGGCTTCGTCGTGCACAGCTCGGTGCATCGCGTTCGCGAGGACGTCAAGTGCGTGATCCACACGCATTCGAACGCCGGCGTGGCGGTGTCGTGTCAGGAGCAGGGGCTGCTGCCGATCAATCTGGGCTCAATGGGTCTGCATGACAAGCTCGCGTATTACGATTGCGAAGGCGTGACCAACGAAGCCGACGAGTGCGAGCGCATCGCGGCCGCGCTCGGCAAGAAGAACGTGCTCATCCTGCGCAACCACGGGCTGCTCACCTGCGGCGCAACTGCGGGCGAGGCGTTCAACCTCATGCGCCGCCTCGAAACGGCGTGCGAGATCCAGATCATGGCGCAGTCAGGCGGCGCGAAGCTCAGCATGCCCCCGATGGACGTCGTCAGCAAGACCACCGGCCAGACCACGATGACGATGGACCAGAACGCCGATGCGAAAGGCGCGCAAGCCGACGGCCCGTCGATGCTGTGGGCAGCAGTCCGCCGCTGGATGGCGCAGGTCGACCCGAGCTACATGACGTAACGGGGATTAAGCTTCCTGTTCGATTGCGCTCCTCGCGATTACAAGTCGGGTTAACTCGACTTGTCTCGCGGGATCGCTCGACTCAAATCATTTTGCCCAGTGACGATAAGTCGATCGCCTTATCGTTTTTGCGGATCTTCACAGCCTGACCCTGGCCGTGCGGCGCCGCCCACGCAAAACCGGACGGTTGCCGCCATCGTTTCACGTTGATGACCGCATCAGCGCCCAGCGCTCGAGCGCGCTGGGCCATGAGCACCAGGATGCCATCGGCGCCTGTGTACCAGACTCTTCCGACATCTACGCTGGCAATCACCTCGTACTCGATATCGGCAGGCAGAGGTCCTTCGACGATCAGAACCGGATTCGAGTGAGCGGGATACTGTTGGGCAACGGGCGTAACGTCAGTGGTGGTCTTGAGGATCATCGGACTGTGCGCAGCGCAACCCGCAAGCATGACCGCGATGCTGGTAAGTAGTAGTGTTCTTCTCATAAATTCCTCCCCAGGCTTGAAGATCCGCGTATGGTCGCGGCTAGTCGAGTCCCTGATGCTCAGCTTCGTCAGCTCGCGCCGATGGAAGTCGCACTTGCCTACATCACTGACCGCACGAGTCCGCCGTCGACGCGCATCGTCGTTCCCGTAATGTAGCTCGACCGGGCAGACGCGAGAAATGCCACGAGATTCGCGAGTTCCTTTGGTTCACCGATGCGTCCGAGCGCGGTCTCGGCTGCGCGCTCGGCGAGTGCCTCCTCTAACGGGATGCCTTTCTCCTGCGCCCGGGCTTTCACGTTCGAGAGCATGCGTTCCGACAGAATGGAGCCGGGACACACGTTGTTGACGAGAATCCCATCGCGCCCGACTTCATCGGCGAGGCTTTTTGCATACGCCACTACGCCCATGCGGGTCGCGCCGGAGAGCGCGAGCTTCGGGATGGGCTGATAGACGGTGCTCGCGAGAATGTTGATGATGCGGCCGCCGCCGCTGCGCTTGAGGTGTGGAACCGCCTCGCGCGACATCCGCGCGAAGAACAGCAGCGATCGCTGCACGGCAGTCGCCCATTGTTCCTCCGTCGCGTCGTGCGCATCCGCGAGCGGCGGGCCGCCGGAGTTGTTCACGAGGATGTCGAGGCGCCCGAAGCGATCGACTGTTGCGGCGATGAGATCGCGAATCGTTTCGTGCCGATCGAGATCGCCCGGGATCGCAAGGACGTCAATGCCGGTCGAGTCGCGGATTTCCTGCGCCGCTTTTTCCAGGTCCGGCTGCGAACGGCTGCACACCGCCACATTCACGCCTTCCTCGGCAAGCGCTTGAGCACACGCCCGCCCGAGGCCTTTGCTCGCGCCCCCGACAATCGCGACTTTACCTTTCAGCATGAGATCCATGGGAGTAATGATATATGCTTCTGAGCTAGTCGTTCGGCGGCGCTCGAGCACGGATCATCCGCCCGCTCGGTGGCGTCGCCAGAGGGGGCGATGCGATGACGGAAATTGTCCGGTTCGCCGTTCTCGCGCTGACAGCGTGCGGCGCAGGGGTTATCCCTTGCGATGCAACCGCGCAATACCCCACACGTCCCATACGATTTCTGGTCCCCTCGGCGCCGGGCGGTACGCCGGACATCATCTCGCGTGTGGTCGGCGCGGAGCTCAGCAAACAAACGGGCCAGCAAGTCGTCGTCGACAACCGTGCCGGTGCGAACGGCGGCATCGGCATGCACATGCTCGCGAGAGCAACGCCGGATGGATACACCATCGGTTACGGGCCCCTCTCGGCGGTGGCGATCAATCCGAGCTTCGTCAAGCTGCCCTACGATCCGCAGAAGGATTTGCAGATGGTGGCGCAGCTCGTCTTCGGCATGCACATACTCACCGTATCGCCGTCGCTCCCCATCAAGTCGGTGCAGGAGTTGATCGACTTTGCAAAGAACAATCCGGGCAAGCTGTCGTATGGGTCCGCCGGCAGCGGCTCGAGCCAGCATGTCGGAATTGAAATGTTCAAGCTCATGACGGGCACGCAAATGGTTCACGTGCCGTTCAAGGCCATTCAAACTGCGACTACGGAGGTGATCGCGGGGCGGGTGCAGTTGACCTTCGACAATCTGGCGTCGATGCTTCCGCACGTCAGGGCGGGGCGGGTGCGTGCGCTCGGCGTGACGAGCCTCAAGCGCTCGCCTGCGATTCCCGAGCTGCCGACGATTTCGGAAGCAGGCGTTCCCGGGTTCGAAGTGACCACCTGGAGTGGAGTCGTAGTGCCCGCCGGTGTGCCGAAACCGATCATCGCGAGACTCAACGCCGAAATCAATAAAGCGCTTGCCTCGCAGTCCGCCAAGGAAAGGTTGGCTGGCAGCGGTTACGATCTGGTCGGCGGCACGCCGGAGCAGTTCACCGAGCTCGTGAGCAGAGAGATTGCAAAGTGGGCTGACGTTGTCAAACGCACGGGCGCGAAGCTTGATTGATGCGATCGGGTGTTGATGGCTCGTCAAAGCTTCGACTATTGTGTGCGAGCTCACGAAAATTCATCCTTCTGCTACTTCTCCGTTCGGACTGAGCCTGTCGAAGGGCGAACCGCCCGCGTAACGGGGGTCAGACTGACCTTCAAAAAAGTTACTGCGGACCCCATTTAATCAATAAAATGCGCCCCTTTCGCAGGCTGACCCGCTAGCCGGGTTTCTACGCTTGGCATGATTCGTCTTTCCCAACTCACGCTCATTCGCGGGACCAAGGTTCTCCTCGAAAGCGCCGACCTCACCCTCAACCCCGGTGACAAGATCGGTTTGATCGGATCGAACGGCACCGGCAAGTCGAGCCTGTTCGCGCTCCTGAGGGGTGAGCTGCACGCTGATCAAGGTGACGTCGATTACCCGGCGCGCTGGCGTCTTGCCTACGTGGCGCAGGAGACCCCTGCGCTCGATCGCCCGGCGCTCGAGTACGCGATCGATGGTGACACCACGCTGAGGAAGCTCGAACAAGAGCTCGCCGAAGCCGAAGCGTCCAACGACGGCATGCGCATGGGCGAGCTGCACGCTGCGATGGGCGACGCCGACGCGTATACAGTGCGCTCGCGCGCGGAGCAGCTGCTGCGCGGCCTCGGGTTTACGCACGAGCAGATGGGGCAGCCGGTTGCGAGCTTCTCGGGCGGCTGGCGTATGCGGCTCAATCTTGCGCAGGCGCTGATGTGTCCTTCCGACTTGTTGCTGCTCGACGAGCCGACCAACCATCTGGATCTCGACGCGATCATCTGGGTCGAGGATTGGCTCAAGCGCTACACGGGCACACTCGTCATCGTTTCGCACGACCGCGATTTTCTCGACGGCGTCGTGAACGTGGTGGTGCACATCGATGCGAAGAAGCTCAAGCGATATACGGGCAACTACTCGAGTTTCGAGCGCCAGCGTGCGGCGGCGATCGTCCTCGCAGCCGGCATGATGGAGAAGCAGGCCCGGGAGCGCGCGCACCTCGAATCGTTCATCGAGCGCTTCCGCGCCAAGGCGAGCAAGGCGAAGCAGGCGCAAAGCCGGATGAAGATGCTGGCGAAGATGGAGGAGCTCGCGCCGCTGCACGTGTCGGCGCCTTTCCAGTTCGAGTTTCGCGAGCCGCTTAAAGCCCCCGATCCGTTGCTCGTGCTCGAACACGTTGATGCAGGCTACCACGTCGACGGAACGGACAAGGTGATCGTCCGCGGCATCAAGTTCGCGCTGGCAAGTGGCCAGCGCTACGGGCTCCTCGGCATCAATGGCGCCGGGAAATCGACGTTCATCAAGACCATTGCAGGCGAGCTGGAGCCGCTTGCCGGCACCGCGAATTTCAACAAGGGGCTGGTGGTCGGTTACTTCGCACAGCACCAGGTCGAGATGCTGCGCGACGACGAGTCGCCGCTATGGCACCTCGCTCGCATCGCGCCGAGAATCCGCGAGCAGGAGCTGCGCAGTTTTCTGGGTGCTTTCAATTTTCCGGGCGATATGGCCACCGGGCCCATCGCAAATTTCTCCGGCGGTGAAAAGGCGCGACTGGCGCTCGCGATGATTGTCTGGCAGCGTCCCAACCTGCTGCTGCTCGATGAGCCGACGAACCACCTCGACCTCGAAACGCGCGAGGCGCTGACCGTCGCGCTGGCGCAGTTCGAAGGCACACTCGTGCTCGTTTCGCACGATCGCCATCTTCTGCGCGCAAGCACCGACCAGTTCCTCATCGTTGCCGACGGCAGGCTGGAGCCTTTCGACGGCGATCTCGAGGACTATCGCGACTGGCTGTTCAAAACGAAGCTCGGCGCGACGGACAGCGCAGAGGCGAGTGCGGACGCACCGTTGGAAGAGGCGCTCGCGCCACCCGAGAACAAACCGTCCGCGGCAAAGACACCGCGGACGAAGAGCGAAGTGCAGACGAAATCTGTGAGTCCAGCAACGCCCGTCGACCGGCGCGACCAGAAACGCAAGGAAGCGGCAGAGCGCCAGCGATTATCGTCCGCGCGTAAGCCGATCGAATCGCGCATCAAGCGCGTCGAAGAGCAAATGGCAAAGCTGAATGCGCGAAAGTCCGCGCTGGAGTCGCAGCTTGTCGATCCAGCGGTTCACGACGACGCAAGCAAGGATGCGCTAAAGACGCTGATACTCGACCAGGCCTACGTCGAGCGCGAGCTCTCACAATTCGAAGCGGAGTGGCTCGCGCTCCAGGAGCAGCTGGAGCAACTGGCTGCGGCGACCTGATCTGCCGCGCTGCTGCGTCAGGTCCTCGTCGGTCGCACCAGCATTTCGACTCGGCGGTTCTGAGCGCGTCCCGCTTCTGTGTCGTTATCCGCGATGGGCTCGAGCTCGCCTCGACTGTCGACCGACATACGATCGCGTCGAACGCCGTGCTGGCCAAGGTAGTCCGCGACCGCAGACGCACGGCTGTGCGACAGGGTCCGGTTGGATTCTGCGCTGCCGACGCTATCCGTGTAACCAACGACCGTGATTGTCGTCTCCGGGTATTCGTTCAACGTGGTGGCGATCCTGTCGAGTGTTGGGAAAAGCTTCGTATCGAGTGAGGAGCTACCGCTCGCGAATGAAACGGAGCCCGGTACATTCACCTTGAGCGTGCCATCTTTCTGTTCCGAAACCTGCACCGCGGAACCCTTGGTGGCTATGCCCAGTTTTTCTTTGACCGTTCCCCAGTTGTAACCCACGGCTGCGCCGAGACCGCCACCGACACCTGCTCCGACTGCCGCACCGCGGCCTCCGCCTATGGCCGCGCCGAGCAGTGCGCCGGCCGCAACACCCGCTCCAGTGCCATAAGCAGTCTCGGTCTTTTGTTGTGTCTCGCAGCCGGCAGTGAGCGCGGCTGCCATAGTAAGCGCTATCAATGTACGTGCATGTCGCATGGGATACCTTTGTGTAGGGAGCTGCCAGGAAGCGAGTCGCGTGGGCGCGTGCTGAGACCGGCGCCTGGAGAGCCAGGACGGCGATGATGTACTAAAGGTATCCCGTTGTATGTGCGTTGGCGAACTAAGCGCAAACGCCGTTCGTCACCCGCCCATGAAGTCGCGTTTCCCGAGCTCCACGCCGTTGTGGCGCATGATGTCGTAAGCGGTCGTGCAGTGGAACATGAAGTTGGGCATCGACCGGTTCAGCAGCAATTCGAGGCCTTTCATCTGAACGTCTCCCGTCGGCCGCTTTACCGTCACGCTCTTTTCCTCACTGCCATCGATCTGCTGCGCTTCGACCGTTTTGAGCCACGCGACTGTTTTCTCTACCCGGCCGATCAGCTCCGCGAGGCTCTTTTCGTTATCCTCGTATTTCGGCGCACTCGTTCCTGACAGCAGAGCCATGCAGTTTTTCGCATGATCGGTTGCGATCTGGACCTGTTTCGCGAAATTGAACATGTCCGGATAAAACCTGTAGCAGAGCAGGCTCGCTTCGTCGTACTTCTTTTCAGCGTAAAGCGCCTGCGCTTTTTTCATGCAGCCGGCGATGCCGTTCAGGTGGCGGACAAAGATCGGCAGTGAGATCTGGTGCATCGTGATGGCCATTGCTGTGTCTCCTTGTGGGTTGCACAGTGTACCCCAGCGATGACCTGGACCTGCCTTAGCCAACGTAAATCAACTCGTCGCCAGATGAGGGCCGCATCGCATCTAGGTAAGCGACGCGACTCTTGTCCTCAGCGCCCGGCACTACATAGCGCGCCCTGACAGTTGAGCGTGTTGAAATCATATATCGCGGAATGTCCCGGGTTGCCGGTAGGCCGCGGCGCGCCCTTCGCGATAAAGAAGGTGGCGCCGTAGGCGCCGTAGAGACCCTCGGGATAGGTGAACTGCTTCAGCACGACATAACCGTTATGCAGGGAGGGTGGCCGCGGCTTCGGCACTCCCACGCCGGCGATGGGCGGCACATCACGTTGGGGGGTGCTGGCCGCAACCGCATCGGCCCACGCTTGTGCATCGCTCTGCGTCGCGCGACGCAGAGCGCCTATACGCACGCCATCCTCCAGTCCTGCGGGACCCGCAAGCGGCGCGGACGGGTTGCGGAACGACTCTGGCGGTGTCGCCGCGTGGGTCACCATGTCATTGAGGTTAACCACGCGCTCGCCCACCATCGCCGCGCCCTGCGCAGCCGGATAGACAAGGTCGACCGGCTTCCCGAAGAGCTTGCGCGCGAGCGGGTTTAACTGTTCGGGGGCACCCTGTGCGCTGAGATAGAAGTGGCCGCAAGCGCCCTTGTTGTCGTAGGTCGAGTTCAACGTCGGCACTTTGGGATCCAGCCCTGCGATGGCCTGACGGTGATAGCCGCTCACGAGCACTGCAACGATGCGCGTTTTCGGAGTCCAGCCAATATTCCAGATGGCCGGGTCGTAAGCGCCCAATATCAGTACGACGGGTTTGTCGGGCGAGTTCACTGCAACATCGAACTGGGTGGCGTTCTGCCCGCTCTGATCGATCTGGAAACCCAGCCGGCGTCCGGTGTAAGCGCCGGTCGCCAGGATCCTGAAGTCTTCAGGCAACTTGAGATTGGTGAATGCACACGCCTGCGGCGCGACATCCGCGAGGGGCACCGATGGCCGGAATGGCCTCAGCTCGTCCGACTCCGACCGCGGTGTGGGCGCCTGCGCGACTTGCGAACGCTCGCTGTGCCGCGGGTCGGCCCGGACCGGTTCCCGCGTAGCGGGTGGGATGGGCGCAGTAGCGACACGCTCGAGGCTTTGTGCCGATTCCCCGCGAAGCGTGTCTGAAGCGCGCACCGGCGAAGGAGCCAGTCGATCGCCGGTTTGTGTCAACGCGATCGCCTTCACGTCGTTCAGACGATCCTGATACGCGCGCTGCAGGCATCGTTTGTCGATGCACCTGTCACGTTGCTGAAGCCATATTCGCTGGCTTGCAACGAGGGCGGTGCGGTCGTTGACCTTGTCCAGCACCTGCTCGTATGCCTTCGCGAGCTGATCATCGAGTTGTGTGAGTGCAGGGTCGTCGCAGATCGCTTTCTCCACAGCGGTGACACGCTTCGCACAATCGAAGCTTGCCGCGTGCACGTGCGGTGCGATCAGAAGAATTGCGGAAAAAATGATCTTGAGCATGTCTCTCCTTGCGAGCTCAATAAGTTTCGGATCTTCGCGACTACGAGTGTCCCTCCGCCTCTTTCACTCCAGGCGGCACTGGGGCGGCATATCCGATTACGAGAAGCAGTACACCCACACCGAGGAAGGAAACGATCCGCGCCACGGTGCCGGTATTTGCGAGATCCACGACGAAGAGCTTTCCGACGACGACCGTGAGCAGCGCAGCCCCTGCAATCCAGAACGTGCGTTCCATGCGCCGGCGAGCGAGCAGCATCAATCCGAAAGCACTGGACGTCCACAGGATCGACAGTGTGGCTTGAACGAGGACGCTCGCCATCAGGTCGCCGAACCGGTACGGCACACCCGCCCAGTAATGGATGGTGCGCAGCGCGATCGCGTTCACCCAGAGGAAACCGAGGATCGCCATGACGCGCCACAGAACGTGCCGGCTTTCCAGGCTCTGCATGCAGCGACCCCATCTCACGAGAGCAAACGCCGCCAGGGCGATGGCCAGATCGATCGGGTTAAATATCGGGATGTAGCTCGAGAGCGGTGACAGGCTTCCGGGTGTGCGAACATTCGCGATCAACGAGAACACCAGCAGGCCGCTCGCGAGCGGCAGCACCAGCATCTCCCGGTATAGCGGCGCATGCGGCTTGAGGGGCCAGCGCTCGCTGTCTCGCGCGGTGACGACCCAGAGAATCACGACGCTTGCCGGAATAGCAAGGCCGGCGAGTTGCCACGCCCCACCGAACTGCTTGTCGACCAGCCACCACACGAGCTCCCACGTCACGAGCACGATCGGTGTGTAGAGCATTACCATGTGCCGGACGACGGTCGCGAAGAGCTCACCCTGGAACTCTTCGCGGCGCAACCTCCAGCTCGCCAGGCCGAGCGCGAGCGGCCATACCAAAGCCCCCACGTCGCCAAACGGGTGATAGCCCTGCGAGTGTTCGAAGATCTCGAGGAGGACAGCGGCAGGGATCGCGAGCCATGGCAGGCGTGCCGCCATGCGCAGCGCCGGCCACTCGATCCGATCGAGCGACGAGTACACGAACGAGGAGAGCGTGACCAACAGGAGTGCAGCGCGCACGTGGACCTCGGCCGGATAGTACTGATGGATCCACGAGAGTCCGGCCGCAAACCAGAAGAACATGGCCCAGAGCAGCACCAGCGTGCTGAGGTACGTCGTTTTGTTGCCGCGCTCTCGCAGGCGAAAGCGCAGGCCCGCAGCAACGTAACCAATGAGCGCGATGATCATGACATTCAGGTATTCGCGCCGGTCCATCCACCAGAGCGCTTCCCAGGTCGAGAGCCCCGCCAGGATCAGCCACCCGCCGGTGTAGCGCGCCGCGAGCGCCACGTCGAACGAATCGCGGCGCTGGCGATGCAGCATCCAGAACAGGATGGCTAGACCCACCGGCCATGCGAACCAGCCCAGGTCTGCCAGCGGATGTGAGTGTTGCGTGAGAAGCAGGACCGCGGTGCCCAGGAGGATCGGTGGATGCATGACGGTGAGGCCGCGTAGCGCACCCCAGCCGATCCTCGCACCCCAGAGCTCTGCGACGACCGCGCCAGCGGAGAAAAAGAGAATCGCTGCTGCGACTTTGAGGGGCGTGCCTTCGATCGCGTAGTGGATAACGTCCAGTCCGCCCAGTGACCAGCACAACGCGCCCCACGCCAATATGAAGCCTGCCAGGGTGTTCTCGCCGTCAGTGATCTCTTCGCGATACTTGCGATACAAGGCTGCCGAGATGAAGGAACCGGCAGCGATGATCGCGCAGCCGAGAACGGCGTCGTTGAAGTAGGGGTTGAATCGCGGGTAACGAGTGTAATCGAGGAAGAAGTATGCCGCGCCCGCGAACTGCACCAGGATTGCGAAGAGGCGTCCCGGCAGATGCTTCTGGCGCAGGCACACCCACAGGATCGCCGCGCCTTCGATCGTCCACAGCGCGAACGTTGTGTAGGCCCCGAACGCATAAAAGATGGCGAGTGTGCCGAGCCCGACCGCAAGCGCCACATACGTTTGGCCCAGGAGCTTCATGTTCTTGTGGCGGAACACCACCAGGCTCAGCAACCCGTAAAGCAGCGCGCCCACTGCGCAGCTCCAGGCGAGACCGTACGGCATGTCCCAGACGAGGCGTCCCTGAAGCGCTGCGACGGCCGCGGGAGTGCCGAAAACAAGCGTGCCATCGACGATGCCTTTCAGCTCTGGCGGCTGGCGCATCGCAAAGAGGATCGGAATGATGAGATAGATGACGAAGAAAGCGATCAGAAACGGCTCCACCGTACTGAAGAGCTCGGGCCGGTAGCTGCGCGCCCCCCAGATCACCGCGACCGCGAACGTGAAGAACCAGCCGGTGAGATTGAGTACCCGCCAGGAGCGGAACCAGCTCACCGCGAGGATGAACACGTTGAGCAGCAGGTAGTACGTGAACAGGAACTTGACGTTTCCACCTCCGGTGGAGGCGAGCACAGGCGCCATAAACGCGCCTGTGAGCCCGAGCACAGCGAGGGGTTTCGCATCTTGGCGCACGGCGAGCAGCGTCGTGATCACGCCGAGCACGGCGAACAGGCTGAAGCCTACAGGGGCGCTGATGAAGCCATAAGTTTTGAGCGCGAAGAACACATCGAGATAGGCGAGGCCGCTTGCAACCCCCTGCAGGATTACGCCGTAGAGCCGCCGGCGCTCCATGAACTTCAGGCCGAGGACGAACACGACAAGCGCCGACAGCGCGACGCCGAAGAGACGCATCTCGGGAGACACCATGTTGCGTTCGTACGCAAACTTGAGGAGGAAGCCCACGCCGAAGAAAAGAATGATCGCGCCGACCTTGGCGACGATGTTTCCGGAAATCAGCCGTGAAAAGAACGATGGCTCTGCCGGTTGCGCGGGCGGTTGGGGCGGTAGGGACGCGCGACCGGTGTGCGGTGTATCGGCGGGGACAGGGTCGACCTTTTTCCTGATGGGCGTTGCAGGCGCGTTGAGCTCGAGTCCGTTGCTGACCATCGATGCAGGCTGAGTCGCGGGTGCGTGACTGACAGGCGCAGCTGTGTATACGGTGGAGGCTGGTTTCGCGATAGGCGCGGCATGGTGCACACGCGCCGTTTCCTCGCGCACGATCGCGTCTTGCATTCTTTCTGGCGCCGCTCGTGGTTCAGGTTCGCGCGCGCCGCTCGACGCGGCCTTGAGCGCGTAAAGCTCTGTCTCGAGCGCTTGCACGCGCATCGTCAGCGTGTGGAGGTAGGCCTTGAGGGCTGCGGGGTCGTTCCCATCCGGGACCGATTCGCGGCTCTCGTGCGCTGGCCGTTGCGCGGGTGCCTCGCTCACCGGCGAAGGGTCTACGCTGTCGTTTCCTTTCTTCGCGAAGTGCAGGATTATCGATGCTGCAAAAGCCAGGAATAACGCGGCGAGAAAAGGCGTGTTGAGCCAGAGCAGGACAATGAAGGCTCCAATTCCGACGAGGAATTTCATGAGTTACCTCCAGTCGCCACGAAGTTTGAGCACCGATGCCTGAAGCGCCTCAGGGCTGACTGCTGCAGGAGCCATCGGGTCGCCGACTGCGAGGCGGACCTTCGGAAACAGCTTCGTGAGGTGTCGAAGCTTCCCTCGATTGCGCGCAAAGACGCTCTGCCACAGCCCGGACAATGCCATCGGGATCACCGGCACAGGTGTATCGCGGAGGACTTTCAGGATTCCGCCCCGGAACTCGTTCATCTCACCGTCGTGGGTGAGCTTGCCTTCAGGGAAGAGCCCTACGAGCTGTCCGTCTGCGAGCTCGCGCCGGATGGCGTCGTACGCTCGCTCGAGCATGGCCGGGTCTTCATGTGCCGGCGCGATCGGAATCGCCTTGGTCGTACGAAAGAAAAAGTTGAGCAAGGGATATTCGAATATCTTGTGGTACATGACCCACCTGATCGGCCGGCGGCAACCCGCTGAGATGACCAGTGCGTCAACGAAGGAGACATGATTGCAGACCACGATTGCTGCGCCTTCGTCGGGGATTTTTTCAATGCCGCTTTTCCGCAGCCGGTAAACGGAGTGGATCAGCATCCAGACCATGAACCGCATCAGGAACTCGGGAACCAGCGCGTAGATGTAGAGCGCCACAGCTGCGTTGAGCACGGCGGTCACGAGGATGACTTGCGGTATCGTGAGGCCGGCTGCGAAGAGCCCGATGGCGAGCGCGGCCGCGACCACCATCAGGACCGCGTTCAGGATATTGTTGCCTGCGATGATGCGCGAGCGGTGCCCGGGGTCGCTGCGCGTCTGGATCAAGGCATATAGCGGCACGATGTAGAAGCCGCCGAAGACGCCGATCAGGGCGAGGTCGGCCATGACGCGCCAGTGCGCCGGATCGCGGACGAACTCGGCGAGATTGAGCAAGCCATGCTGGACGGGCACCGACGTCGCAGCCCAGAGATCAACGCCGAATACCGTGAGCCCGATCGAACCGAAAGGAACCAGACCAAGCTCGACTTTGTGACCGGAAAGACGCTCGCACAGAAGCGATCCGACACCGATGCCCACCGAGAAAACCAGCAGAAGCAGCGTCACCACCTGTTCGTTGCCGAGGAGCACATTCTTCGAAAGGTTGGGGAACTGGGTGATCAGCATCGCGCCGTAGAACCAGAACCACGAGATCCCGAGGATGGAGAGAAAAACGGTGCGGTTGCGGGCGGTGAATCGAAGGTTGCGAACCGTTTCAGTCAGAGGATTCCAGTTGATCTCGAGGTCGGGTGCTGCGGCCGGAGCTTTTGGAATGAAGCGTGAGAGCACGATGCCTGCGGCGGACAGTGCGCAGGTGGTGATGGCCGTGCCGGCGATACCCCACCCGGGACGCGTGATCAGCCAGCCTCCCAGCATCATGCCGAACAGAATCGCGACCGACGTTCCCATTTCTACCAGGCCGTTTCCACCCACGATCTCGCTCGGTTTCAATTGCTGCGGAAGAATGGCGTACTTGACCGGCCCAAACAGCGCGGACTGCAATCCGCCCAGGAACAGGGATACAAACAGAAGCTGGATGTTGTGGGTAAAGAATCCGACGGCGCCAATTGCCATGCAGCCAAGCTCCATCGCGACCGTGATCGTAATGAGGTTCGATTTCTCGTATTTGTCTGCGAGCTGCCCGGCGGTCGCGGAGAAGAGGAAGAAAGGAAGAATAAAAAGCGCCTGCGCGACGTTTTGAAGCGTATCCGAAGACATCGTGGTGAACGACGCCGTCTGGAAGGCGAGCAGAATGACCAGTGCTTGCTTGAAGACGTTGTCGTTCATGGCGCCGAGAAACTGGACGCCGAAAAACGGGCCGAAGCGCCGTTCGGTGAGCA
>JAQGNH010000516.1 GCA_028291945.1 Betaproteobacteria bacterium | reverse complement strand
CGATCATCGGTCAAATCGCCGTAATCGACATCGTTTTCTCCCTCGATTCCGTAATAACGGCAGTCGGACTGGTCGACGAGGTCGAGATCATGATCATTGCGATCCTGCTCGCTGTCGGTGTCATGCTCTTTGCGGCAGGAGCGGTGAGTCGATTCGTGGAATCGCATCCTACGATCAAGATGCTGGCCTTGAGCTTTCTCGTTCTGATCGGTGTTGCGCTCATTGCAGAAGGGTGGGGATTCCACATTCCCAAGGGCTATGTTTACTTCTCGATGGCTTTTGCCATCGCGGTCGAAATGCTGAACATGCGCGTGCGCAAACGCGCGAAGGAACCGCTGCACCTGCGGCGCAAGGGCAGCGCAGGGCCCTGAGGGTTCGAGCGCGTCTGCGCTCAACTAGAAGGGTGCGCTCCCCCGGACGGTCGTGCGCTCCATGAGTCGGCGCTGGGGCAGCGCATAGTCGGGAATCGCGAGGTGCTGGGTCGAGCAGTTGTCCCAGATCAGAAAATCGCCTACCTGCCACCGGTGGCGATAAATAAAGCGTTCGTCAGTCGCGTGGGCGAGAAGCTCGGTAAGCAGCGATTCACCTTCTTCGCCGTCCAACGCCGCAATGCGGCTCGTATATCCTTCGTTCACGAACAGGCATTTCTTGCCGGTAAACGGATGGGTGCGGACGATGGGATGTTCGATATCGGGCGTCCTGCGCTTCTGGTCTTCCGTCAAAGGCGCACGCGCTCCACTATTGCGGTCGCGGTAATAACCTTTCGAATACGAATTCACCGCTTTGAGCTTTGCGATTTTCGTCTTCATACTGCTTGGCAATGCCTCGTAGGCCGCGGTTGCACTGGCGAAGAGCGTATCGCCCAAAGGCTCGCCGTCTTTCATGGGCACTTCACGTGCGTAGAACAGCGAGCCGCGGCTAGGCTCTTTCATATAGCAGAGGTCCGAATGCCAGAAGAGGCCGGCGTCACGCGAGCCGATCGCCTTGCCGTTCTCGATCACGTTCGAAACGACGAACAGCTCCGGGTAACCCGGCCTGCAGCAGTCGACGCGCACATGTTTCTCGAGCTCGCCGAAGCGGCGGCTGAATGCGATGTGCTGTTCAGGCCTGAGCGTCTGGTTGCGGAAATAGACGACCTCGTACTCGTGGAACGCGGCGACGATCTCGTTGAAAGTCGTGTCAGCGAGATCGCGTGAGAGATCGACCCCAAGAATTTCTGCGCCGAGGGCGGCGTTGGTGGGTGTGATGGTTAGCATTTTGAAAGACGTGATTCGTGAGCCGTGAACCGTCATTCGTGAGTCGTTGACCGGGACGAGAGTCAGAAGGCCGGTATACCGGTCTGGGCGCGGCCGAGTATCAGCGCGTGGATGTCGTGCGTGCCTTCGTAGGTATTCACGGTCTCGAGATTCATCACGTGACGGATCACGTGAAATTCATCCGAAATGCCGTTGCCGCCGTGGATGTCGCGTGCAACGCGGGCGATGTCGAGTGCCTTCCCAGTCGAATTGCGCTTCAGCAGCGATACCATTTCAGGTGTCGCGCGGCCGTCGTCCATCAGGCGACCGAGGCGCAGCACGGCGTGCAGGCCTAACGCAATTTCAGTCTGCATGTTGGCGAGCTTGAGCTGCACGAGCTGGTTTGCCGCCAGTGGCTTGCCGAACTGTTTTCGCTCGAGTGCATAGTTGCGTGCGGCGTGCCAGCAGAACTCGGCGGCGCCGAGCGCGCCCCACGCAATGCCAAAGCGCGCTTTGTTGAGACAGCTGAACGGACCTTTGAGTCCCGAAACGCCCGGCAGCTGGTTTGCCGCGGGGACGAATACTTCGTCCATCACGACTTCACCCGTGATCGACGCGCGCAGGCTGAACTTGCCCTCGATCTTGGGCGCGGACAGACCTTTCACGCCCTTCTCTAGCAAGTACCCGCGGATGACATTGTTGTCGTCCTTTGCCCACACCAGGAACACGTCGGCCACTGGCGCGTTGGTAATCCACATCTTCGCGCCGCTCAGAATGAATCCGCCGTCGGCTTTCCTGGCGCGCGTCACCATGCTGCCCGGATCGGAACCGTGATTCGGCTCGGTCAGACCGAAGCAGCCTATCCATTCACCTGTTGCGAGCTTCGGCAGATATTTCTGGCGCTGCTCTTCGCTGCCGAACGCGTGGATCGGATACATGACGAGACTGGATTGCACTGACAGGGCAGAACGATACCCGCTGTCCACACGTTCCACTTCGCGGCCGACCAGTCCGTAGCTGACGTGGTTGACGCCGGCGCACCCATAGCCTTCGATCGTCGAGCCCAGGAAACCGAGGTTGCCCATCTCATTCATGATCTCGCGGTCGAATTTCTCATGGCGATTGGCTTCGAGCACGCGCGGCATGAGCTTGTCCTGACAATAAGCTCGAGCGCTGTCTCGGATCATTCGCTCGTCATCGGTGAGCTGGTCCTCGAAGAGCAGCGGATCTTCCCACACGAATGCGGGCTTGGTGGTCGGTATCGGTGCCGTCATGACTTCTCTCCTGATACAATCCGCCGCGGACTTCGAGGCAGGCGCTTTCCTTAATTCTATGGCAGGTTTGCCCTCCGTGCCATGCGGAGACGGCGCTTGTCGCTGCACGTATCGCCAGCCTTACGCCGCCGCGGGCGTGCATTCTCCATCATCGTTTAGAGTCTCTCAATTGTCAGAACCGGACTTGTCCAAGCTGCGCATCGAGCGTGGCGGCACGCAAGCGGCTGGTGCCTCGCGCCGTAAACGTCGCACGTGGCGCTGGATCGTTCTCGCGATCGCCATCGTTGCCGCCACCGCGCTCGCATTTGTATACAGGCCGGCTGTGCAAGTGGAAACAGGCACGGCTGCGCAGCTGTACCCATCTCAGGCTTACACGGTGCTGAACGCCACCGGCTACGTTGTCGCACAACGGAAGGCCGCCGTGGCATCCAAAGCCACCGGGCGCCTTGAATGGCTCGGCGTGCGCGAAGGCAGCCAAGTGACAGCAGGTGAAGTCATCGCACGCCTCGAGAACCGCGACGTTTCCGCGCAAATGCAGCAGGCGGCCGCCAACATCAAAGTGGCTGAGGCAAATCTCGAGCAAGGCACGGCCGAGCTGAACGATGCCGAGCGTCAGCTCAAACGGTCCGCGGAATTGCTGGAGAAGAACTTCGTGTCTGCCGCTGCCCATGATGCAGTGGTCGCGCGGCACGCACGCGCGGTTGCTGCAATCAGCGGCTTTCGAGCTGGCATTGCGGCAGCGCGTGCGAACTATCGCGCGGCAGAGGTCGCCGTAGAGCAGACGCTGATACGTGCGCCATTCGACGGCGTCATATTGACCAAGAATGCAAACGTCGGTGATGTCATTACCCCATTTTCATCGGCGCTCGGTTCGCAAGCGGCCGTCGTGACGATGGCCGACATGTCTACGCTGGAAGTGGAAGCGGATGTTTCGGAAGCGAACATCGGCAAAGTCAAGATCGGGCAGCCGTCCGAGATTCAGCTCGACGCCTTGCCGCAATCGCGTTTTCGGGGCGAAGTCCATCGGCAGGTTCCAACTGTGGACAGGGCGAAAGCGACGGTCACGGTGAAGATACGTTTCATCGATACGGACCCGCGCGTGTTGCCCGAAATGAGCGCCAAGGTCGCATTTCTGTCGCGGGCGGTATCGAGAGAGGACAACACGCCGCGGACCGCAGTGCCCGCATCGGCCGTGACTGAGCGCAATGGACGCAAAGTCGTCTTCCTGGTCCGGGACGGCAAAGCCACTGAAACCGCCGTGCAGGTGGGAGCCCCCGCGGGCGATCTTGTACCGGTGTCAGGCGTGCAGCCTGGCGACAAAGTGGTGCTGAAACCGTCCGATCGCGTCCGCGACAGTGGGCCCGTGTCCACGGCGAGCAAGTGACTCTTCTGTCTGACGATCACGCGATGAGAGATCAACGCATCGTCGAGATCAGGAACCTGTCCAAGTCCTATCAGCGCGGCGGACAGATCGTACCCGTGCTGAGCGATATCACGCTCGACATCGCAAGCGGAGAATTCGTCGCGCTCATGGGACCGTCGGGATCAGGCAAGAGCACGTTGCTCAATCTGATTGCCGGTATCGACAAGCCTGATGGCGGCATGTTGCGGGTCGCCGGGATCGACATCGCAGAACTGTCTGAGTCGGAGCTCGCCGACTGGCGTGCCGAGCACGTCGGTTTCATTTTCCAGTTCTACAATCTGATGCCCGTGCTCACCGCGTTCGAGAACGTGGAGCTGCCGCTACTGCTCACGAGGCTTACCAGCGGCGAACGCAAGTCCCACGTCGAAACTGCCCTTGCGATGGTAAGTCTCTCCGATCGCATGGAGCATTATCCTTCGGAGCTTTCCGGCGGCCAGCAGCAACGCGTCGCAATTGCGCGCGCGATCATTACCGATCCGACGATACTGGTTGCCGACGAGCCGACCGGCGATCTCGATCGTGCGTCTGCCGAAGATATTCTGAATCTCATGGACAGACTCAACGCCGAGCTCGGCAAAACCATCATCATGGTGACGCACGATCCGAACGCGGCACGGCGCGCGCGCTCGTTGAGGCATCTGGAGAAGGGTGTGCTAACCGCTGACCGCTCCTAATGCACTTCCTCAAGCTCGTCCTCCGCAATGCCCTTCGCCACCGCCTCCGTACGGCGCTGACCGTACTGGGGCTCGTCGTCGCTTTTCTGTCATTTGGTCTGCTTCAGACGATCGTCGCTGCCTGGTACCACGGCGCCGAGGCGGCAGCACCGAACCGGCTCATCACGCGCAACGCCGTTTCGCTCACCATTCCATTGCCTTTGCACTATCGCGAAAAAGTCCGTGCCGTCGATGGCGTGAAGGCGGTCGCGGTCGCAAACTGGTTTGCCGGCGTATATCAGGACCCAAAGAATTTCTTTCCGCAGTTCGCCGTGGAGCCGGTTCCCTATTTTTCGATGTATCCGGAATACCGCGTGCCGGAAGAAGCCTTCCGCGCGTTCCTGCGAGATCGCAAGGGCGCCATCGTCGGTCGCAAGCTTGCCGACACCTACGGCTTCAAAGTGGGCGATGCCGTCCCGCTGAAGGGCACGATATTTCCCGGCAACTGGGAGTTCGTGGTGCGCGGTATTTACGACGCCGGCGAGGCGAAAACAGACACGTCGCTATTTTTCTTTCACTGGGATTACCTCAACGAAACGATGAAGCAGCGCCAGCCGCTGCGTGCGAATCAGGTCGGCATATTCGTAGTGGAAGTGAGCGACGTCGAACGGGCGGCGGCGGTGAGCCAGGAGATCGACAAGCAATTCAAGAACTCGATCGCGGAAACGCTGACGGAGACGGAGCAGGCCTTCCAGATTGGTTTCGTCAAGCAGACCGAAGCGATCGTCATTGCGATTCGCGTCGTTTCCTTCGTGGTGATCTTCATCATCCTGGCCGTCATGGCGAACACGATGGCGATGACTGCGCGCGAAAGATTCCGCGAGTACGCCACACTCAAGGCGCTCGGGTTCGCGCCACGCTATGTTGCCGCGCTCATTTTCGGAGAATCGCTGGCGATCACCGCTGTCGGCTGCGCGATCGGCATCGGGCTCACCTTTCCTGTCGGCGGGTGGTTCGCGTCCCAAATGGGCACCCTATTTCCGGTATTCGAGGTGAGTGAGAACACCGTCGCGCTGCAGATCGCGTGCGCGGTCGCTGTGGGCGCAATCGCCGCAGCGCTGCCGGCGCGTAGAGCGGCGCGCGTGCGGATCGCTGAAGGTTTGCGCGCTATCGGCTGATGGCTCTACCCATTCGATACACGTTGCGCAACTTGTGGACGCGCAAGTTGACTACCGCGCTGACCGCGGGCGGAATGGCGCTCGTCGTGTTCGTGTTCGCGGCGGTGCAGATGCTGGACACGGGCCTGCGCGCGACACTCGTCGCTACCGGGCAGCCGGATAACGTGCTGATCACGCGTCGCGGCGCCGGAGCTGAAATCTCCAGTGGCGTCGATCGTTCCCAAGCTTCGATCGTCGAGTCCCAGCCGGAGATCGCATCGGGTGCGGGCGGAACGCGCATGATCTCGAAGGAGGCGGTGATACTCATCACGCTGCCCAAGCGCGGGACGGGGCAGGCGACGAATGTCACCACGCGCGGAATCGGCGAGGCGGGTCTCATGCTGCGCCCGCAGGTGCAACTCGTTCAGGGACGAGCGTTCGAGCGCGGTTCAACCGAAGTGGTGGTCGGCAAGAGCCTGGCCACGCGTTTTGAAAGCGCAACAGTGGGCAGCGTCCTGCGCTTTGGCGGACGCGAATGGCGGGTGGTTGGAATTTTCGACAGTGGGGGAGCCGCATTCGACTCCGAAGTTTGGGGTGACAATGACCAGCTGATGCAAGCGTTCAGGAGACAAGCGTACTCCTCGGTGATTGGACGGCTTGTCGATGCGAACGCGTACACGGACTTGAAGACGCGTCTTGAAGGGGATCCGCGACTGACGCTCGATGTCAAGCGCGAGCGCGTGTTTTACGAAGAACAGTCGCAGGCGCTCTCCAAATTCATAAGCTACCTCGGATTGACGCTCTCGATTATCTTTTCCATCGGCGCGATGATTGGGGCGATGATAACGATGTACGCGGCGGTGGCGAACCGCGTCCGGGAGATCGGCACGCTACGCGCGCTGGGCTTCAGACGCCGCGCCGTGCTTATGGCTTTCTTATTCGAGTCGGTTCTGCTCGGCGCTGTCGGCGGCGCTGTCGGCATCGCGCTCGCCTCGTTCATGCAGCTCGTACAGATATCCACGCTGAACTGGCAATCCTTCGCCGAGCTCGCGTTCAGTTTCGCGCTGACACCGAAGATAGCAGTTCTGTCGTTTTGTTTTGCAATCGTGATGGGTATCGTGGGCGGATTCTTGCCCGCCGTGCGGGCGGCTCGACTGAAGATCGTGGATGCGTTGCGAGCGGCGTAAACGCGTCAGCCCTGAGCCGGTACACCAAAAGCCTCACGCCGTGGACGCAAAGGAAAAACGAAGGACGCCAAGCATTTCGCTATTTCAAAGCGGGCACGTCGTCCAGGAGCCAAGAGGACACAATTTAGAACCGCGAAACGTTAAACGAAATGTTTGGCCCGTGCTGATGTCGTATCGCCTTTGCGTCCTTGCTTCTTCCTGCGTCCTTCCATTTCCTGCTTTTATTTTTTCACGGCTCATGGCTGACCGCTGACCGCTGACCACTGACGGGCTCTATCGTCCCCATATGAAACTTGTACTCCCCGTTCATTCGATCTGCGTAGTAATGCTTGAGCGTATTGCGAACCGTAGCAAAAGCGATCTGATCCCAGGGGATTTCTGCTTCGCTGAAAAGTCGGGCCTCCAGGGTCTCGGCACCGGCGCTGAAATCCATGTCCGACAATCGGGCACGAAAAAGAACGTACACCTGGTTGATGTGCGGAATGTTGTACATCGCGTAGAGCGGGCCGATTTCTACGCGCGCGTTCGCTTCTTCCAGTGTTTCGCGCGCGGCGCCCTGGAAGGTCGTCTCGCCGTTTTCCATGAATCCCGCGGGAACGGTCCACAGCCCATAGCGCGGCTCGATCGCGCGCCGGCACAGCAGGATCTTGTCGTCCCATTCGGGAATGCATCCAACGATGATGCGGGGATTCTGGTAGTGGATCGTGTTGCAGGCGTCGCACACGTAGCGCGGCAGGGTGTCCCCGGACGGCACCTTGCGCGCCACCGGCGCCCCGCAGTTGCTGCAGAATTTCATTGGACAGGTCGCTAATCAGGCTATAACTATACGGTAACATCTCGAAGAGACGCCATGCGCCCCTCGCACATCTGCGCGATACTCGACCGTGAGTTCGCAAGCACCGCTTTCCTCGCTCACACGCCGGTCATGCTGTGGGGTCCTCCCGGAGTCGGCAAGTCGCGCATCGTAGCGCAAATAGCGCAGGCACACGGCGTGCCGCTGGTGGATATCCGCCTTTCGCAGATGGAGCCCACCGATCTTCGCGGGATCCCGTTTCGTAACGGTGCCCGTGTGGAATGGTCCGTGCCGGCGTTGTTACCGGAGGAGTCGCGGCACGGCGCGCGGGGCATTCTGTTTCTCGACGAGATCACGTCCGCGCCCCCGACGGTTACCGCCGCAGCGTACCAGCTTATCCTCGACCGCAGGCTCGGCGAGTATCAGGTCCCAGCAGGCTGGGCGATTTTTGCAGCCGGCAATCGATATGGCGATCGCGGCCTGACTTACTTGATGCCGTCGCCGCTCGCGAACCGATTCACACACTACGAGATCGAGCCGCACCTGGACGACTGGGTTGCCTGGGCGCATGGATCGGGCATCGACGAGCGCGTGATCGCGTTTCTGCGCTTCCGTCCCGATCTGCTGTTCCACTTCGATCCGGCGCACAACCCGATCGCTTTCCCAAGTCCGCGCTCGTGGGAATACGCCCACCGTGCGCTCGCGAAATTTTCCGATGCGCCGCACCTTCTGCTCGAGACGCTGCGAGCGTGCGTTGGGGATGCCGCGGGCGTCGAGCTCAAGGCTTTTCTGGATCATATGCACGAGATGCCTGACATCGATGGCATTCTGGAAGGACGCACGAGCGAAGTGCCGCAGGCGATCGATCTTCAGTACGGTATTGCTGCGGCGCTGGTGCGGCGCGCATGCGAAGCGCGCGAGATGCCACATGCGGAGCGCACGTACACCAACGTGCTGCGTTACGCGAGAAAGTTTCCGGAGCGCGAAATGGGGGTCATGCTCGTGACCGACCTGCAGCGTTCGATCGGCAAACCGCTGTTCGCGGTGCCCGAGTTTTCGGAATGGGCAGCAAGCATGAGCGATCTCGTTCTCTATGATTTGCAGCTGGGTTGCCGGGCCTGATGAGCGCGACGAACACAGCCTACGCCAAACTGAGCGCCGCACGTGCGCGCCTCATACTCGAGCGGCCGTTCATCGGTGCACTCGTCATGCATCTGCCCCTTCAGGCCACGAGCGCTCACTGGTGTAACACGATTGCCACGGACGCACGCGTGTTCTATTTCAACGCAGACTATGTCGAGAAACTGGATTTCTCTGAAGTCCAGTTCGTCCTCTCGCATGCGGCCCTGCACTGTGCGCTCGGCCATTTCGTGCGGCGCGCGCACCGCACGTTGCATCGATGGAATATCGCGTGTGATCACGCAGTGAATCTGCTCCTGCTCGATGATGGCCTGAAGGCGCCGCGCGGTGTGCTCGCGAATGCCGAATACCGAGGCTTGTCGGCTGAGGAGATCTACCCGCTCCTTCCCGACAATGAAGAAGCGGTTCCGCTCGACCGGCACATCGGAGACGAGGCGAGCAACTTCGGCGCCCGCGCGGCTACTGGATCGCAACACAGCCCGGCTGATGAGCAGCACAGCGGCGAGCGCCCAATTTCGGAAGACAACGACACGTGGGACGATGCCGGCAACGAACGCGGAAACGGATTTGCACTACCAGCGCACCCGGCGCAGCCAACCGAGCGTGAAGCGCTCGCGAGGGCGTGGCAGAGCCGGATGGGCGTTGCAGCGCAGCGGGCGCGCGAGACAGGGCGCCTTGCCGCATCGTGGGCGAGACTCGTCGAAGAAGGGATTCACCCTGCGCTTCCATGGCGTGTGTTGCTCGCCCGCTACATGATGAGCGCAGCTCACGAGGACTATAGCTACGCGCGCCTGTCGAAACGCGACGGAAATGCGCTCATGCCGCGTGTTTCGAGTGCGGGGGTAGACGTATGCATCGCGCTGGATACGAGCGGCTCGATCGATGCCGCCGAGCTT
>JAQGNH010000095.1 GCA_028291945.1 Betaproteobacteria bacterium | reverse complement strand
TGCACCACTATACGTTCACGCTCGTCGCAACAGACGTCGAGCCCGGCGCGCTGCCGGCCGGCCTCACGCGCGATGAGCTCTTCGACAAACTGCAAGGGCACAGCAAAGGGGCGGCCGGTCTCGTCGGACTTTTCGGACGGCCCTAAGCAAGCTTGGTGGTCGTGCGGCCACGCTCGAGACTGCGCCGTCAACGTCGCGCGTCCGCGCACCCCGCTGGCCAAGCCAATGGCGCTGGAGTAGATTGACCTCAGCGGGCATCAGACCCGCTTGTGCGCTCGCATCCGCAGTGAGGAGGCTTCGATGAATGGTGCAACTCTTGCGCTCGCCGTCGCTATTGCCGCAGCAACGCCCGCTCCCGCCCACGCGCAGAACTATCCGGTGCGGCCGGTGCGCATCATCGTCGGTTACCCACCGGGCGGCGGAGTCGATGTGGCGGCGCGCATCGTCGCGCAGGGACTGTCCGAGGTATGGGGCACGCAAAACGCGATCGTCGACAATCGGCCTGGGGCGGCAGGAGGCATCGGCACTGAGCTCACTGCTGCGGCGACGCCCGACGGTTACACGCTCATGCTCTGCAATGTTGCCTCGCACGCCATCACGCCGGCGCGCGCGAAAAAGCTGCCTTACGATCATGTGCGTGATTTCGCTTTCGTCTCGATGGTTGGTACCACTCCGAACGTCATCGTCACCCATCCTTCGATGGCCATGAAAAACCTCAAGGATGTGATCGCCTACGCCAAGAAGAATCCGGGCAAGTTGAACTACGGCTCGTCGGGGGTAGGCGCCTCCCCCAATCTGTCGGTCGAACTGCTGAAGCTCGAAGCCGGCATCGATATCGTCCACGTGCCTTACAAGGGCGCCGCAATTGCGATGGCCGATGTCATCAGCGGCCATCTCGAGCTCATGACCGGCAACCTGCCGGGGCCGCTGCCGCAAATCAAGGCGGGGAAAGTGCGCGGGCTCGCCGTGACTTCTGCGCAACGCAATGCACGCGTCCCGGATGTGCCGACCATCTCCGAGCAGGGTGTCCCAGGCTTCGATGTCTCTTCCTGGTATGGCATCTGCACCCAGGCGGCTGCGCCTAAGCCCGTATTCGACAAGCTCCGCGCCGATCTTCTCAAGGCGCTCAATTCACCGGAGACGAAGAAGCGCCTGTACGATCAAGCCATCGATGTGAAAACCTCGACCCCGGAGGAATTTGTTGAACACGTCAAAGCCGAGACGGCCCGCTGGACGAAAGTCGTGCGCGAGGCGAACATTCCGGCACAGTGACAGATCTCGAAGCCGTACATAGCATCGGGTGGTTGGCGCGCTCGGCTGCGCAGCGCGCGCAGACGAACTTGTCTCGTCACAGGTCCGCGGCGGCTGACTCAGCTCACATGAAACTCGGCATCGAAGTTCGAGAGCACCTGATCCGCGAGGAGATGTAATGCAACGCATGCTGTTTTCGCCGCTACACATTCGCGATATCACGCTGCGCAACCGCATCGTGGTTTCGCCGATGCTCACGTATTCGGCGGAGCGCGGGCACGTCAACGACTGGCATCTCGCGCATCTCGCACAGTTTGCCGCCGGCGGGGCGGGGCTCGTCTTCATGGAGTCCACGAAAGTCGATCCCGCAGGCTGCTCGACACCGCGCGACACGGGACTTTGGAAGGACGATTTCATAGTGCCGCTGAAACGCATCACCGAGCTCATCAAGCGCAACGGCGCGGTCGCGGGTATCCAGCTCGGTCATTCGGGACGCAAAGCGCGTAGATCGGTGCCGTGGGAAGGACGCGTGCCTATGGCGCACTGTCCCGGTGTGGATCGGGGCGAAGAATGGGAGTTAGTGGGACCCAGCGCGATTCCTCACGATCCAAAATATGCAGTGCCGCGCGAGATGACGCGTGATGACATCCGCGAAGTGGCCGAGGCTTGGGGCGAGGCCGCCCGGCGTGCGAATGAAGCAGGTTTCGATGTGGTCGAGATCCACGGCGCGCACGGCTATCTGATACACCAGTTTCTTTCGGCCGCTTCGAACCAGCGGACCGATGAATACGGCGGCTCGCTTGAAAACCGTATGCGCCTTGCAGTCGAAGTCGCACGGCAGGTGCGCAAGTACTGGCCTGAAGGGAAGCCGTTGTTCTTCCGCGTCTCCGCCGTCGACGAGACCGGCTGGACAATAGAGGACAGTATCGCGCTCGCGAAAGTACTCAGGGCGAATGGTGTCGACGTCATCGACTGCAGCTCGGGCGGGATGTCGGATGGAGCTGTCGCGAGCGAGTGCGCGCCGGCATACGGCTACCAGGTTCCCTACGCGCGTCAGATCCGCGCCGGCGCCGACATCATGACCATGGCCGTAGGCATGATCGTGCATTCAGATCACGCGGACGACATCGTCAATACCGGAAGCGCGGACCTCGTCGCCCTTGGGAGAGAGTTGCTGCACAATCCGCACTGGCCGATCGACGCCGCGCAGAAACTCGGCGTCGAGTCGCCGTTCAGCGGGATTCCGCGGGCCTATGCCTACTTCCTCGAGAAGCGCTCGAAAAGTAACTTCGGAACGCCTTCTACGTTTCAGACAGGCATGCGCGATGACAAAGGCGGTGAATGACGTATGACGATTGAAAGCTGATTTGGAAGCACGCTATTGCCCACCGAATCAGGGCACGGTCAGCTCGCGCGGGCAAAAAGCGCCTGAAGCACGAGGTGCGTCGGAAAATACAAGCCTATCGGAAACGCCAACATTAGGAGCGCGAGCCAGGCGCGCGGGGGGATGCGCTGCTGAAGCTTATCCGGCCCGCGCACCCAGTTGATGTTCTCGTCCGCGGGAGAGATGACGGCGTACGTGACCGGCAGCACGAGCCAGGCGAGGAGCGTCTGGCCAATCAGTGCGCGCGGGTCATAGCCCAGCCCGTGCAGCATCCAAAGCAGCACGGCGGGGAGAATGATGTGGAACAGGGACAGCGCGCGCACGAAGAGCGGCTTACGCGGATCGAACATGTAGCCTGCGAGATCCGTTACGCGTATGCCGAAGAGCAGCCGGCCGAAGTAGCTCGCGGTCCACAAGAGCTCCGGCACCAGCACGGCGAGCGCCATCATGCTCGCGAGCAGACTGTTGTCGAGCCACAACGCAACGCCTGTGGTGATCAACGCGATGTCGGAGAACCAGAGAAAATTTCTCCAGCCCCACCAGACGGCGTACGTGGGGAGGATCACCGCGAGCAGCGCGGTGTATGCGATCTTGATCCAGAGGTCGATCTCTCCGTGCATCGTGAGCATCCGTGTTCGGTGAACTGATCGAGCCGTACAATACGCCGAGCCGGAGATAGGGCGCGAGCAATCCAGTGCGCGCATGCTCAATCATCACGCTGACGCGCATCGGCTCATCCCGGTGATGGCGTCGCGCTAAGACGCGCAATGCACCGTCACGAGTAGTCAACGCCGTTCAGCAGAAGACGACCCGCCGCCGCGCTGATCTACGCAGCGCAAACGCGCAGCAGTACACAACGGGTTAGAATTGCGGGCAGCAATCGGCGCACAGCATGAGAATCTCCCTCCGGTTCCTCGTCCCGCTCGCCCTCGCGCTTGGCGCGATAGCGTACAGTGTGGTGCCGCTCGTGGACCAGCTCACACTCAAGTGGTTCGTGCGCGACCTCGACATCCGCACCAAGTTGATCGCCTCGGCAGCGCAGGAACCGCTGGTGGAGCTCCTCACGGACAACTCGCGTGACAGACTGCGCCTGCAGCGCGTGCAGGCCTTCCTCAACCGCATGCTGCAGGACGAGCGGATTTTCGCGATCGGCTTCTGCAACGACGCTGGCACACTCGTCTACACCACGTTCACGTTCCCGCCGGACATCGGCTGTCGCGCGAGTGACGCTGCGCCCGAAGAAAGCGGACACATCGTGAAACGGCGCGGTGGTGCGCTGTATGTCGCGACGGCCCCCGTCGTGGTCGAGGAAAAACGCCTCGGCGAGATGGTGATCGTGCACGACATGAGCTTCATCGAGCTGCGCAGCGCCGACACCAAACGCTACATCGTGTGGCTGTTCGCGGCAATCGGCGCGGTGATCGCGTTGATCACCGTCGTGATCGCGGAGCTTTCCTGGCGCGGCTGGACGGCGGGGATCAAGGCGCTGATCCGCGGCCAGTCGCTCGCGCTGTCACCTCAACCGAACGCCCCCGAGCTGCGCCCCATCGCGCGCGATCTCGAGGCGATGGTCCGCGATCTGGAAGGCGAGCGCCGCATGCGCGACGAGTCGCAGATCAGCTGGACACCGGCGGCCCTGCGCAAAATCCTGCGCGAGGACCTGAAAGGCGAAGAGATCCTGATCGCGTCGAACCGCGAGCCTTACGTGCACGTGCGGCGCAACGAGCGCGTCGAGGTACAGCGCCCAGCAAGCGGGCTCGTCACTGCCCTGGAACCGGTGATGCGCGCCTGCTCCGGAACGTGGATCGCACACGGCTCAGGTAATGCGGATCGCGAAAACGTCGACGCCCATGATCACCTGATGGTGCCACCGGAGAAGCCCGTATACCGGATACGCCGCGTCTGGCTCAGCCGCGAGGAGGACGCAGGCTATTACTTCGGCTTCTCCAACGAAGGGTTGTGGCCGCTTTGCCATATGGCGCACACGCGGCCGGTGTTCCGCGCGTCCGACTGGGAATACTACCGCGCAGTGAATCGCAAATTCGCCGATGCCATCAGGCAGGAATCACGCACCGAGGATCCGATCATCCTGGTTCAGGACTATCACTTCGCGCTGCTCCCGCGCATGATCCGCGAACGGCTGCCGCACGCGACCATCATCACCTTCTGGCACATCCCGTGGCCTAATCCGGAGGCGTTCGGCATCTGTCCGTGGCGCGAGCAGATCCTCGACGGGCTGCTCGGCTCCTCGATCCTGGGCTTTCACACCCAGTTCCATTGCAACAATTTCTTCGACACGGTCGACCGCTACCTCGAGGCGCGCGTGAACCGCGAAACATCCACGATCTCGTACGGCGGCGATCCGACCGAAGTGCGCCGCTATCCGATTTCGCTCGAGTGGCCGCCCTCGCCGCTTGCATCCCAGAAACCGGTCGCCGAGTGCCGGGAGCAGATTCGCCTCGAGAACGGATTAGGACCGGCGGTGCGTATCGGAATCGGAGTGGACCGGCTCGATTACACGAAGGGTATCCTCGAGCGCTTCGCAGCGATCGAGCGGCTGCTCGAGATCGACGCGCGCTGGATCGGGCACTTCGCATTCATAGAGATCGCCGCACCGTCGCGTTCGAGCATCGAGGAGTACCAGAGTCTCGACGCGCGCGTGCGTACCGCCGCCCAGCGCGTCAACGACCGCTTCGGCACTCCCGACTGCAAGCCGATCATTCTCAAGATCGAGCACCATGACGCCGACGAGGTGTACACGCATTATCGTGCGGCCGACGTCTGCTTCGTCTCGAGTCTCCATGACGGTATGAATCTCGTCGCGAAGGAATACGTCGCGGCACGCGACGATGAGCGCGGCGCGCTGATCCTGTCGCAGTTCGCGGGTGCGGCGGGCGAACTGCCCGAGGCGCTGATCGTGAATCCCTACGATACCGAACAATGTGCGACGGCCTTGCGCGTGGCGCTGGACATGCCGCCGGTCGAGCAGCGTGAGCGCATGCGCAGCATGAGGAGCCTCATCCAGGAATTCAACGTCTACCGCTGGGCGGGCCGGATGCTGCTCGACGCCGCGCGCATGCGGCACCGGCGCCGGCTGGCAAGCGGCGCGCGCAGGACGTCCAAGGTGATCGATTTGCGGCGGGCGTGAAGCGCGCGTTCATGCTGGAAACGCGCAATGCGCTAGGTCGAAGGACCAACGCTCGCCACCCCCATCCCGACGTTCCCCCTCCGCTGAGGGCGGCGCGGCTCCTCACTATCATACCAAGACGTCATTTCGAGGAACGCCATGCACGCCCACCGCATTGCGGTCATTGAGAGAAACACTGTGCACGCCGACCGCATTGTGGTCATTGCGAGGCACAGTGTGGCGAAGCAATCCCGATCGCTCGCCTGGTTCATAATATCCACGCCATCTTAAAGGGAGAATGAAGATGAAGGTCTACAAGCGTCTGGCCGAGGCATTCAAAGCAGAAGGTACGTCCGCCGTGTTCGGCATCATGGGCGATGCAAATATGTACTGGTACTCGGAGCTCGACAAGCTCGGGGTTCAGCTTATCGAAGTTCGCCACGAAGGCGCAGGACTCGGCATGGCCGATGGCTGGGCGCGCTCGACGCACACCCCGGGCGTTGCCAGCTCCACTTGCGGGCCCGGCACCTCTCAGCTCGCAACCGGGCTGCTCGTGGCGGCGCGCGCCGAATCGCCGCTCGTCGCGTTCTGTGGCGCGCATCCGACGAACGACGATGGCTACAACCAGCGGCTGGATCAGGGGCGATTTGCGGCCGCGTGCGAAACCGCTTTCGTACCTTTGAACTCGGCCGAGAGCGCGGATGACGTCGTTCGCAAAGCGTTCTATCTCGCGAGGCTCGAATCGCGCCCCGTCATGTTCAACGCGCCTATGGATATCCAGCAGAAGGAGTTCGAAGACGACGAGCCCTACCAGCCGTCTTCCACGATCCTTCCGCGGAACGCCGCGAGCCCGGCTCCCGACGCGGTCCAGCGCGCACTCGACATCATCTCCAAAGCCAAAAGACCCGTGATCGTCGCCGGCCGTGGTGCGCGATGGTCAGGTGCGGGCGACGCCATACTCAAGCTCGCGGAGCGCACCGGCGCACTGATCGCGACATCGTTGATGGCTAAAACCTGGCTCAGTAAAGATCCCTTTCACATCGGCGTCTCCGGACTGTATGCGACGAAAACGGCGATCCAGTTGCTCCAGGAAGCCGATGTCGTGATCGGTGTGGGCGCGAGCCTGAACCGGTACACGACCGAGCACGGCTACCTGTACCCGAACGCGAAGTTCGTGCATCTCGATACCAAGCCGCACGTGCTGATGGGCAACGCGCGCTCCTCCGACGTCTACATGCAGACGGATGCGAAAGCCGGCGTCGAAGCGCTCGAAGCGGCACTCGCGAAACAGTCGTTCAAACAGACCGGCTATCGCACGCCGGAAGTGAAGAAGCGGCTCGTCGGTCACTTCCAGGATCGTGCGGAGTTTCCGATCGCGGACGACAAAGTCGATCCGCGGGAGGTCGTCACGACGCTCGACGATGTCGTGCCGACGACTATCAGCCTGCTGACGGGCAGCGGCGCGACGGGCGGATTCTCGAACATCCTCTTCACCAAAGAGCGTCCCCTCGTGATGGCGAGCCACTTCTTCGGCTGCATCGGGCAGATGATGCCCGCCGCGATGGGCGCGGTGGTGGCGAGCGGCTACAAGCCGCATGTTCTCGTCGACGGCGACGCGAGCGTCATGATGCATCTCGCGGAGTTCGAAACCATGGTCCGCTACAAGATGCCGCTCCTGATCGTCGTGCTCAACAACGAGGCGCTCGGCTCGGAGTACTACAAGCTCGATGCGCACAAGATGGACAAGGAGCTATCGGTCATTTCGACTCCCGATCTGGGCGGCGTTGCCAAGGCATTCGGCGGCAAGGGAAAGCTCGCGCGGACAGTCGAAGAAGTGCGCAGCGCCGCTGCCGAGTGGGTCGCCAAACCCGGCCCGATGATCATCGATGCTCGCATCGAACGCAGCGTGGTTACGCTGCCTTATCGCCGCATCCACTATGGTCGCGATGAGTAGCCGAGAAACGATTCGCCGAGCCGTCCAGAATGATAGTGATTGCTGGGTCAGCCATCAGCTCGCCGCTCTTGCAAATGCCGCGCTTTTATGGTTGATCCACAGCTGTCACGTATTTGGCATGCGCACGGCTCGCGGACGCCCTCTCCCTCGTAAGGTTCACGTAAGTCGATGATTGTGAAGCGTCTTCGGTTGCGCTTATATTTTCACCAAGCCAATGATTTCTTTGGCTGGAGGCCTACTTAGACTCGGCGTTCAGATTCTACGCACAGCTTTATGCACAGGGGGTGTGGATAAGCGGACGCGACGATTACGGAAGCTTTGCGGCTCTACTCGGGCTTCACGCCCGCGGTCCTGTTTAGTGAATTCGAAACGAAGACCGAGATCACTTGCCCGCGATGCCGCACGCCATTTCCCGTGGACAGAAACCGCTTCAAGTCCATGCGAAAGGACCACGAAATCGTTCTAGGAGCTTGTGATCGCGGTCGGAGGAGTTTCATGGCGATCAGACGTTTTGTTCCCGGAATGTTGTCGGTCGGCTTGATCGTACTCGGCGTTGGAACAGCGTGCGGCCAGGACTATCCCAGTCAACCCATACGCCTGGTCGGCTCTTCGCCCGGAGGGGGCAGCGACCTGGTGATGCGTTTGATCGCGCCAACGCTCAGGAACGCCTTGGGCCAGCCGGTGGTAATAGACAATCGGCCCACTATTCTGTTGGGGGAAATCGGGTCCAAAGCGCCGCCCGACGGCTATACCGTGATCGTCGTCGGCAATTCCTTTTACATCGGACACCTTCTGCGAGAAACCCCTTGGGACCCCGTCAGAGATTTTTTGCCGGTCACATTGGCGGACGCTGGACCGAGTGTGCTGATCGTGCACCCGTCGTTGCCGGTAAAGTCCGTGAAGGAGTTGATCGCTTTGGCCAAAGCAAGACCCAAGCAGCTTAATTTTGCGACCGGCGCGCCAGGCTCTACCGCTCATCTTGCGGCGGAACTGTTCAAGGGCATGGCGGGCATCAACATGATATGGGTTCCCTACAAAGACAATGGCCCGGGCATGATGTCTGTGATTGCCGGTGAAACGCAGCTCATCTTCAAGGACGCGGCCGGGGTGCTGCCGCAGATGAAGGCAGGCCGCGTGAGGGGGCTGGCGGTTACGAGCGCGCAGCCCTCGCCGCTGTTTCCCGGTTTGCCGCCGATAGCCGATGCCGGCCTTCCTGGTTATGAGGCGTTGACGACCGATGCCATAGTTGTGCCGGCCAGGACGCCCGCGGCGATCGTCAATCGACTGAACGAGGAAATCGTCCGTGCGCTCAACGAAGCCAATACCAGGCAGACGCTTTTCAACAGTGGCGTAGTGGTTGTCGGCAGCTCGCCGGAGGAATTTGGAGTTTTTCTAAAAGCTTCGATAGCGAAGTGGAGCAAGGTGATCAAAGATGCAGGTATGCGGGTTAACTAGAGTCCATCTCAAAAACATTTCACCCGTTCATGCTTCGACCGTGCGCAGCGCACGCTCAGCACGAATGGTTTCCGTTCGCCCTGAGGGTCGCGCAGCGACGCACTCGAAGGATAGCGGCGGCATTCATCTCGGCGTCTCAGAGCTTCGTCATCTGAATCAGCTTCGCGACCTCACGCAGGTCTTCGAGCTTCCACAGTTGCTCGACTAATGCATCGACTCGGGCCTTCGACAGCATGCCGGCGACGAGCGAGCGAAATTTCGTTTCCATTTCGGCATCGGACATGGGATTGCGCCAGTGGCCGCGATGGTACTCGACCCTGATCGATTTGCGTTCACCCGAGCGCGTCACCACATCGAGCTCGCACAGGTTCATTTCCGTGCTTCGTCGATTGGCTTCTTCGGAGGCGCTGCATTTGATGCGGCTGATGATTCCGAGCAGCTCTTCATCGTTCAAGTACCGCTCGTCGAAGTACTTCAAGTCAATCGTCCCGTACAGCAGGGCGACCCCGGCGGTGAACGGTATGCTGTGGTCGGCGGTCTCGCGGTTGGGCGGACGCCATTTCTCCGGGCTGTCCGCCATGATGCTCAATCCGTTTTGCGTCGTGCGGATATGGACCGCCTCGATATTGCGGACGTCACCGACCAGGGCCCGCGCTTCCAGCGCCGCATTCACCACCGTTTGCGAGAAATTCCCAAGCGGAAACTGCTTGATGTGGGCGTGCATGATTCCGAACGGACGGCCGTTGCCGCCGAACGGCGGGAGCTCGAACGGCCCTCTGCTCACGACACTGAAAAACCCGTCGCGGCCCTCGAAAACCTGTGGGGGACCGGTCATTCCGCGCGCGGCGAGCTCGACTGCGAATAGCGCGTTGCGGTTCGCATTCGCGTAGCCGCACGCTTTCCATTTGGAGATCCGGCCCACCCGCGTTTGATTGAGCGCGACGTTGCCGGCAACCGTCAGGTTGATCGCTTCGACGATCTGGTCCTGCGTAAGCCCATACAGGCGGGCTGCGCCGGACACGCTCGCAATCGCACCGATCGTAGCGTGATCGACGCCGACCTTCTTGTTGTCCCAGGCATCGCAGATCCGGCAAAAAACTTCATAAGCGATCACGGTCCCGACGATCAGCTCGCGTCCGCTGCCTTGCGCCAGCTCAGCAGCAGAAAGGAGCGCCGCGATGCTGTCGCTCGGATGCCCACTGCCGTGAGTGATGTAGCCGTCATTGAAATCGAGATAGCGGATCATCACGTCGTTCGCGAACGCTGCGAGATCGGCGCTCGTTTTCTGGCCGCTGCACAGAATCGTGGCAGGCTTGCTGCTCGTGATCGTCGCGGCCATGTCGCGCGCGATCTTCGAGGGCTCACTTTCGTAACCGCCGAATGCGCAGCCCACGGTATCCAGAATGAGGCACTTGGCCTTATGAACGACCTCCGCGGGCAGGTCTTCGTATTTGAGGCTTGAAGCGTAAGCACCCAGCTTTTCGGCGATGGTTTGCATGATCGTCCCCAGTTCCGTGCGCGATGTGCATCGTGCAGCGCTCGTCCCACATGGTCCTAATTCGGTTTCAAGTCGCCCGCTTTGACGACGACTGCTACTAGTTGGTGGCGCGCACTCCCGCCCCCTGGCAACACTTCGTCGCCGGCGAATATCCCTTGAAAAGCCACTTGTAAGCGCCCGTCCCTCCACTCTTTCCGTCGGCGCCCGTCAGCTCGGCCTGCACCACGTAAACGTTGCCTTTGTGATCGGCCGCGATCTGGTGGCCTGGGGGATGATCCTGCTGGCCTTCCCCGACGTTGAACGTGCCCAGCACCTCGAGCGTTCTGCGATTCAGGATGTAGATGACCGGCGTGCCTCCGACGTACAGAAACTTCTGGTCTGGCGAGAAGGCAACGCCCCTCGCCTGCAGGTAATACTTGCTATCGAGACCGACAAACTGCTCCGCGACGAATTTGCCTTCGGGCGTGAACACCTGGATCCGCTTGTTGCCGCGATCGCAGACATACACGAGTCCATCGTCGGAAATAATCAGGTCGTGGACGGGTGATGCAAACTGCTGAAGCACCTCGGCCGCTCCAACCCACGGGATTGCGCCGGGCTTCGAGCGTGGCGGACGGTCCTCCTCATCCAGCGGCTTGTTGCCATACGCGCCCCACATGCGCTTGAACTTTCCGGTGTCGGCGTCATAGACCATTACGCGGCTGTTGCCGTAACCGTCAGTGACAAAGAGTTCGTTCGTTTTGGCGTAATACCGCAGGCCTGTCGCCCCCCGCAGGACCTCGGTTTTGTTGCTGCCAGTCTGGCCGCTCTTACCGATAGCCATCACGAATTTGCCGGTCTTCGTGAACTTGAGAATCTGGTTGTCGTTCGGAAGATTCGCGGGATTGTTTCTCTTGCCATCTGCGTTTCCCACGACCCACACGAAGCCCTTCGAATCCACGGTGAGGCCGTGCTCGTTCGATGGCCATTGATATCCCGGTCCGCTTTCGCCGCCCCAAGCTTGAATGAAGCTGCCCGCGTTGTCGAACTCCATCACAGGCGGCGCGGCTGCCGATTTCAGGTCGGGCTCGGTTGACCGCGGATTCACCAGCGTGCGCGGGCGACTGAGGATCCACACGTGGTCCTGCTCGTCGATTGCGACAGCGGACCCGAATCCCATCTTCCACTTCATCGGGACCTTGGGCCATGCGGGATCCTTCTCGAACTGCGGCAGTCCGCCCTCGCCGATATGCGGCGCCTGCGCCGCTCCAGTCTGGCCGAAGACAGGCGGGGACCCGTAGGGGACCACCCAGACCAATAGGATGGCGATCAAGGCGAAGCCGATCACGGTGCGCTTCATCGATTTTTCTCCAATATCTGGCGTTGAGGGTATCGGTCATCGCGTGCAGCTTCAGCCGAGCTTCGGATCGCGAATCTGATCCGGCGCGAGCTCGCGCCAGGGATGCGCGCGCACGACGTCTTCGTTCAGCTCCATGCCGGCGCCCGGCGCGTCTGGAATCGGGTAATGGCCGTCCACAAGCGGCGGGTGCTTGCCGATCATCACGTCCATGTAGCGCTCGTTCTCAGCAAGCTGGTGCTCGAAGATGAGGAAGTTTTCAGCGACGGCGGAAACGTGAAGGCTGGCGAGCGTACATAGCGGCGACGTTGGATTGTGAGGCGAGAACTCGATGCCGCCTTGCGCAGTCAGGCGGCAGATGCTCGCGATCTCGCTGTAACCGCCGGCATACTTGATGTCGGGCATGACAACCTTGAGAAGCTTGCTGTCGACATAACGCTTGAAGCCGCTGGCCGCGACCTGACGCTCTGCGCCGGCTAAGCGTATGCCGTGCTCAGCAGCGAATGCGCACACACGCGCAAGCGCCGGTTGGGCCTCGGGCGCTTCCGACACCATGCATTCGAGCCAGAAGGGTTTCATGGGCTCCAGCGCGAGGATGACCTGCTTTGCGGCGGCTTCGGTGAAGCGCCAGTGGCAGTCGAGCAGCACATCGAAATCCGGACCTACTGCTTCGCGCGTCGCAAACGTGCACTCGATTCCGCGCTCGATCGCTTTCTTCACATCGGGTTCGTCGATCTGGTCCGGCATGACGCCATCGAACGGAGAAATCTTGATTGCGGTGAAGCCTTGAGCCTTCATCGCCCGTCCGATCTCGAAATAGCCTTTGACCGAGCGATCGGTGATGCAGCGGTTCACGTTCGCGTACACGCGTACTTTGTCGCGGAGCTTCTTGCCGAGGAGCGCGTGCACGGGTTTGCCCGCTGCCTTGCCGCGGATATCCATGATGGCCATCTCGAGCGCGCTGTAGACCGAATTCACCGCGAGCCCGCCGAACGCATGCGGATACACCGTCAGCATGGGCAGCGCCTGCTCGAGCGTCTTTCCGATGAGCTGGCCCTGAATGCGCCTGAGGCACGCCAACTGGACGTCCTCCCAGCCTTGGAGGGTCGCTTCGCCCAACCCGGTGATTCCCTCGTCGGTCGTAACGCGGAAGAACGACCAGTTTGATTTTTGCGAGACGCTCACGAACAGCGGTTCTATTTTTGCGATCTTCATTGGGTTCCCTTCAGATGCTCGACGATGCTTTGCGCTGCCATGGTGGCGACGCGGATGACGGTCTCCTGCGCGGCAGCTGCGACGTGCGAAGTGCAGATCACGTTCGGCAGCGCGAGCAGTGGGTTGCTTCGATCGACAGGCTCTTTCGCAAAGGCGTCGAGACCGGCGCCCGCGAGCCTACCCGTCGAGAGCGCTTCCACCAGTGCGGCCTCGTCCACGAGGGCACCGCGTGCCGTATTGATGAGGAGCGCCGTCGGTTTCATGAGCGCGAGCTCGCGCTTTCCGATCTGGCCTCGCGTTTTTTCCGTAAGGCGACCGTGAAGGGTCAGGATGTCGGCGGTGCTCAGCAAGCGCTCGAAGTTTTCTTCCAGTACGCCGTGCTCGACTTCGCGCCGCTGCGTCAGCGGATGGATGATGACACGGCCGCCAAACGCGGCGACCAGGCGCGCGACGCGCTGGCCGATCTGTCCGTAGCCGACGATAGCGACCGTGCGTGCCCGGAATTCGTGCCCTCCGAAATTACGCTGCTCCCAGTTGCCGGCGCGCGTGCTTTTGTCGAGCCGAGGGAGATCGCGTGCGAGGCTCAGCATGAGCGCAAGCGTGTGCTCCGCGACCGCATCGGCCGTCGCAATGCCCGAGGTCGTCAGTGTGATGCCGTACTCGTCTGCCGCCGCAGTATCCACGCTGTCGAGACCCGATCCGACCTTGGCGATAATTCTCAAGCCTTTCGCTGCGCTCAGCACGCGGCGGTTGAAAGGTGGCGAGCCGCGCATCATCACAGCCACCACGTCACCGCGCGACAAACGCGAAGCCAGCATGTCTTCGGTCATCCGCTCGGGCATGAAATCGAGCGCCGCGCCGCTTTCGCGCAGGATGCTCTGCGCCTCGGGTGCGAGCTCGGAGGAGGTGACCAGAATCGTCGATGCCACGCAGCGCTCTTTATTGACCGGCTTTGTAGTTCGTCTCGCGAAACAGCTTTACGAGCCGGTCGCGTTCGTTCACGAGGCCGATGCGCGTCTCGTTCGGTGGAGTCGTCAGCGGATCGGCGCCTTGCGAGCGCAGCCTTTCCTTCATGTCCGGGGCGGTGATGATGCGGCTCACTTCGGCGTGTACCTTGTTGAGTATCTCCGGCGGCGTGCCTGCGGGTGCAAGTATGCCCTGCCACGAACCCGTCAGAAAACCGGGCATGCCCGATTCGGCGATGGTAGGCGTCTCCGGAATGTTTGCGTTGCGTTGCGCGCTCGTGACCGCGAGCAGCTTCAACTTTCCGCTTTTGACGTGCGGCAAGGTCGCGACCATGCCGTTGAACATCACGTGAGCCTGGCCCTGGATCACGTCCATCACCGTCTGTGCGCCGCCGCGTCCCGTGAGATAAACCCACTTGATTCCCGCACGATTTGCGAAGTCGACGCCGGCGAGTTGCGGTGCGCCTGCGATCGATGCCGCGAAGTTGAGCTCGCCGGGCCGGCGTTTTGCAAGCGCGATGAGCTCCTTCACGCTGTTAACGGGAAGGCTCGGATGCGTTCCCAGCAGATGCGGCGAATACGAAAGCTCCATGACCGGTGCAAAGTCGCGAATGTAATCGAAAGCCGGCTTCGGCTGCACCAGATTCGCGATCAGGGGCGAGCGCAGATCCGACATGAGGAGCGTATAGCCGTCGGGTGGCGCGCGCGCGACGAGCTCCGAGCCGATCAGACCGCCCGCGCCAGCACGGCTTTCGATGATGATCTGCTGCCCCCAGCGCTCGGTCAGCTTGACGCCGATCTGTCGCCCGATGATGTCGGACGTCCCGCCGGGCGGGAACGGAATGATGATGCGTATCGCCTTGTTCGGATACGACTCTGCGGCGCCCTGTGCGAGCGCTGCGGACGATGCGGCAAGCAGTACTACTCCTACAAATTTAAAAGCTACAGTTATTCGCTGCATTGATCCTCCTCGGTAGTTGGGTCGGGCTGCGTCCGGTCGATGATGCATCGCCGGCTCTCGTTGGATTGCTTTCTACTGTTCGGCTAAGGGTGCCTTGATGATTTTGCTCCAGCGAGCCACTTCGTTTCGGATGCGTTCATCGAGCTGCTCCGGAGCTCCGGGCGCGACATCGGCGCCGAGTGCATTGATGCGTTCTTTGGTTTCCGGAAGGGCAAGGATGCGATTGGTCTCGGTGTTCAGACGCGCGATGATCTCCCTCGGCACGCCGGACGGAACGATGATGCCGTACCAATCCGCATTTTCGAATCCGGGATAACCGCTTTCGGCAATCGTAGGAACCTGAGGCAGCATGAAGTTGCGCCTGGCGCTGCTCACGCCGAGCACGCGCAGGCGGCCCGTTTTGACATAGGGCATCGCCGCCGGTGTGGTGATGAACATCATGGGAACCTGCCCGCCGAGCACGTCGGTCAGAGCGGGCGCAGCGCCTTTGTAAGGCACATGCACCACGTCGATACCCGTGTGGCTCTTGAAAAGCTCCATTGCCAGATAGCCCGCGCCGCCGGTGCCGCTCGAGGCATAGTTGAGCTCACCGGGCCTCGACTTCGCCAGCGCGACGAGTTGCCGCACCGAGGCGACCGGCATCGAAGGATGCACGACCAGGATGCTCGCGGAGACGGCGATCAGACCGACACCAGCAAAGTTCTTCAGCGTGTCATACGGCAGCCTGGCGTTCAGCGCGGGATTCGCGGCGTGCGCCGGGTTCACCAGCATCATCGTGTAGCCGTCGGGCGGCGATTTCGCGAGCAGTTGCGTGCCGATAGTTGCGCCGCCGCCGGCACGGTTGTCGACGATCAGTTGCTGTCTGAGTGCTTCGGAAAGTTTCGGAGCGATAATGCGCGCGATGATGTCGACCGTGCCGCCGGGCGCGTACGCCACGATCATCCGCATCGCCTTCGACGGGAACGGCTGTGCAGAGACCGGCGCCTGCGCCGCAGCAGCGCCCGTCCACGTGAGTGTGCACCCTATCGCGAGAGCGGATGAGATTCGCATGGATCGCCGAATGAAAAATAGCTATTCGTCTACGCGTCAGAGCCGTGGATCGATTGATGCGATCCCAAGGTGCTGCAAACGCGTTTGCGCTGGATTGTATACCGCGTGCTAATCTCGACGCGTCCCCTCTCCTGCGCAGATCGCCGTGACACACTCGATACTCGTTTCCAAAAAAGTGACCGCCGAATTCGCGCCACGCATCGACACCATTATCCGCAATACCCCGGACCGACTGGCGGTACTGCCTTTTTCTCAGGATGTGAGCGCGACAGAAGCGCAGATCGCCACAATCGAGGCAGCATACTATTCGCGCGATGTCTGGGAAGGTACGGTCAAGAGTCAGTTAAGCCCTGCAGCACGCGCGTTCTGGGAGATCGTAGACCGCGCTCCGAATCTCAAGTGGCTGTCGGTGTTTTCATCGGGGACCGATCATCAGCAGTACCAGCCGCATATGAAGCGCGGTGTGCGTCTGACCACGGGCGCAGGCGCGCAGGCGGAGCCGGTGGCCGTTGCTGCCGTGACCGGGCTGCTCGCGCTCGCTCGGCGCCTGCCGCATTGGTGGGCGGCTCAACAACGCTCCGAGTGGGCACCGTTGCTCGGCGCTGAAGTGCCGCCTGACCTGCGCGGCCAGACAGCGATCATTGTCGGCACCGGTTACATCGGTGCGAACATCGCCCGCCTGCTGCAGGCCGTGGGCATGAAAACCATCGGCATCCGCAAGCGCGTGCAGCCGACCGAGCACTTCGACGAAGTGCACCCGATCTCGGCGATCGATTCGAAGTTGCCCTCATGCGACTGGCTCGTGCTCGCGTGTCCGCTGACGCCCGAGACGCGGGGACTGATGGATGCACGGCGGCTTGCACTCATGCGGCCGAGTGCGGGGCTCGTCAACGTCGCGCGAGGAGAGGTGGTGGACGAGAGTGCGCTCGCTGCAGCGCTCGCCGCGCGACGTCTCGGCCGCGCGTACCTCGACGTGTTCACGAGCGAGCCTTTGCCGCGCGAATCGCCGCTGTGGAAGCTTCCGAATGTCATGATCTCGCCGCACAATGCGGGTGCATCGACCGGCACCTACGCGCGCGGCGTGGAAATCTTTCTGCGGAACCTCGACAACTACGTTACGGGTCGGGCGATGGAGAACGAGGCAACCAGCACTTAGGACGCATCTGAACGAACGGAGAGAAAACAAATATGACAGCGCGCGTCGGAGTCATCGGTCTCGGTGTTCTGGGCAGGCCTGTCGCCGAGCGGCTGCTCGCGAAAGGCTTCGATGTAGCCGTGTACGACGTGCGCGACGAGCCAATGGCGGCATTGAAGCGCGCGGGCGCGGTTGCGTGCGCATCGCCTGCCGAAGTGGCGCAACGGAGCGAGTTCATCATGAGCCTCGTGTCGGATGCCGCGCAAACTGATGACGTCGTGTTCGGCGAGAGCGGCATCCTGAACACACTGCGCGAGCAGGCGGTGTTCATCATCGGCAGCACGCTCGGTCAGGGGCCGGTGCAGAAAGTGGCTCAGGCGCTTGCTGAGCGTGACGCGGAAACACTCGATGCGCCGATCTCGGGCGGCTATCTCGCGGCGCACGACGGCACGCTCAGCATGATGATCGGCGGTCAGCAGTCGGTTCTCGATCGTGCGCTGCCGGTGCTGCAGGCGATCGCGCGCACGATTACGCGTGCAGGTGACGTGGGCGCGGGCCAGGCCGCCAAGCTTGCGCATCAGCTCGTGTTCAGTCTGAACGTGATGGCGCTCCTGGAAGGACTCACGCTCGGCGCCGCTGCGGGTGTCGAGGCTTCGGTCATGAAAGAGATTCTGCGCGAGGGCATCGCGAACAGTGCAGTGCTCGGGCTCTGGAGCGATCTGGGGTCCCGCTGGAAAGGCATGCTCAAGGCCACTACGCCGGGCGTCACGCCGCCGAACATGAGAAAGGACCTGCATCTCGTGCTCGAGCTCGCGCGTGAGCTCGGTGTGCCGCTCTATCTCGGGACGCAGGGATCACTCATCGCGGATGCAGGTGTGGCAGCGGGGCACGATGATCCGCTCCTGTAACCCGAACGCAATCAAAAAAGCCTGCGCACATGCATTAGAGGGGTTCAAGGTGAAGTAGGGAGCCTGCCAAACACTGCACCGTTCGCGAGGCGACGCTCGCGAGTGACGCGGCTTTGCGTCGCCTACGAGAAGAACGCTGGATTAGTTTGCACTGCGCGGGTCAGGAATGACACGCTTCGACCGGCCCCTACCGCGCCCCGATACGTCGGGCGAGGGAGGGGTTTCGTGAACGGCTTGTTACATGCGGCCGAGATCGTTTATGGCGTCGATCACCAGGCCTGATCCGACGGAGATCAGCAGGATATCAGTGGCCACGCGGACATAACGTTGGCCCGCATGGGGCTGGGGCAGTTGGACGACCAGAGCGGGAGGGACTTCGTAATAGACGACCTCGCGCGGCAGCGGTCGGCCCATTTGCCACCTTTTCGCCTGCCCCGGTGGCATGCAACCGTCATGTTTCTTCGC
>JAQGNH010000475.1 GCA_028291945.1 Betaproteobacteria bacterium | reverse complement strand
GGCGGCACCGCCGACATCATTGCGCGGGTGATGGCACCGAAGATGAGCGAGGGCCTTGGCCAGCAGGTCGTCATCGATAATCGCGGCGGGTCCGGCGGTGTAATCGGATCCGAGGTCGCGGCGAAATCGCCGCCGGATGGTTATACGATCATGATGGGGTTGACTGCGAACATTGCCATCAATCCTTCGCTCTATCAGAAGCTGCCTTACGATCCCGTTCGGGATTTCGCGCCCGTTTCACTCGTTGCTTCGGCGCCCTATGCGTTGATCGTTCCACCATCGCTTCCGGCGCGCAACGTGAAGGAGCTGGTGTCGCTGGCGAAGGCCAAGCCGGGCGAGCTCGCGTACGCCTCATTCGGCAACGGCAGCGCCGGCCATCTCTCAGGCGAGCTCTTTGCGTCCATGGCGAACGTGAAGCTTCTGCACGTGCCGTACAGAAACATCGGTCAGGGCCTCGCGGATCTGGTTTCCGGTCAGGTGCAACTCCTTTTCCTCGGCATCGTTTCGACACAGCCGCACGTGAAAGCCGGCAAGGTGCGAGCGATCGCAGTGACCGGCCTGAAGCGCTCGCCGATGATGCCGAGTGTGCCGACAGTTTCCGAATCCGGCGTGAAAGGCTATGAAGTGACGGGCTGGTATGGCGTCTTCGTCCCGATGGGCACGCCGCCCGACATCATCATGCGTCTCAATAAGGAAATCGTACGCGTGGTGGTGTTGCCTGAGGTGCGCGAGCGACTGTCGAGCGAAGGCGCCGAGCTCGCCGGCAGCACGCCTCAGCAGTTCGACCGCTACATCAAGAGCGAAATTGCGAAGTGGGCGAAGGTGGTGAAGCTGTCGGGCGCAAGAGCGGACTGATCACGCTCGCGTTATCACCGGCGCGTCATCCGTGCCCGATTCGGCCATTGGTTCGACGCGCATTTCATCGAGCGGCGCATCCTCGGGCAGCTCCTCTTCGGTTTCCTTCGCCACCCCGTCTTGCGGCAGAAAGCCGCCCGACTGATGCCGCCACAGCTTCGCGTAGTGGCCATCCAGGCGCAGCAGCTCATCGTGCGAGCCCTGCTCGACGATGCGGCCTTGTTCCAGCACGATCAACCGATCCATGCGCGCGATCGTGGACAGACGGTGCGCGATCGCAATGACGGTCTTGCCTTCCATCAAGCCGAGGAGTTGCTCCTGGATCGCAAGCTCTGCTTCGCTGTCGAGCGCTGAGGTCGCCTCATCCAGCACGAGAATAGGTGCATCCTTCAGCACCACTCGCGCAATCGCGATGCGCTGACGCTGCCCGCCGGAAAGTTTGACGCCGCGCTCGCCGACATGAGCGTCATAGCCGGTTCGATCGGTCCAGTCTCGTAATCCCATGATGAATTCGTGCGCCTGCGCCTTGTGCGCAGCCGCCTGCACCTGGTCGTCACTCGCGTCGGGGCGGCCGTAACGAATATTCGCGGCAATCGAGCGGTGCAGGAGAGAGGTATCCTGCGTCACCACGCCGACCGCTGCGCGCAGACTTTCCTGCGTCACGGTCGCGACATCCTGACCATCGATCAGGATGCGGCCCTGCTCGGGCTCGTAAAAACGCAGCAACAGATTCACGAGCGTCGATTTGCCCGCGCCCGAGCGGCCCACCAATCCCACGCGCTCGCCGGGACGAATGGTGAAGTTCAGCCGGTCCAGCACCGCGCTCGCGTCGCTTCTGCCGTAGCTGAAGAAAACGTCCTCGAAGCGAATTTCGCCTCGGGGCACAGTCAGCTCCACTGCACCCGGCCTGTCGACGCCGCTCAGCGGGACGGCGATTGTCTGCATGCCTTCCTGCACCACGCCGATGTTCTCGAAGATGCCGGTCACCTCCCAGCTCACCCAGCCGGCCGCGTTGGCAATCTGCCAGGCGAGCGGAAGCGCGGTAGCCACTACACCTGCGCTGAGCGTGCCGTTCGCCCACAGCCAGATCCCGATCGCTGCCGTGCCGGTGAGGAGCGCTGCGTTCATCGCCGCCAGCCAGAACATGAATTGCGAGATCAGCCGCATGTGCGCATTCATCGCGCCCTGATGCTCGTCGATCACCTCGCGCACATAGGCGTCTTCATCGGCTAAACGTGCGAACAGCTTGACCGTAAGAATGTTGGTATAGCTGTCGACGATCCGGCCCAACACGTGCGAGCGCGCTTCGGAGCTGGTCTTCGCCAGATCGCGCATGCGCGGCACGAAGCGGCGCAGGAATATGATGTAGCCGAGGAACCAGAGGAACGTGGGCAACGCGAGCCGCCAGTCCGAAACGGCCATCAGCACAAGCGAAGTGAGGCCATAAGCGGCGATATAGAAAATCCCGCGTATGCTCGACATCACGCTTTCGCGCAACGCGTTCGCGGTCTGCATCACGCGGCTCGCAATGCGCCCCGCGAAGTCGTTCTGGAAGAACGGCAGGTTCTGACGAATGACGTGCCAGTGGCTCTGCCAGCGTATGAGGTTCGTGACGCCCGGCAGCAGCGCGTTCTGCCGGATCGCAACGTCGACGAGCAACACGAAAGGGCGGACGAACAGGATCAGCGCCACCATGCCGATCAATATCGGTGAATTTTCAGCGAGGGCCGCGTGACGATCGGAAGCCTCCATCAGCGAAACGAGCTTGCCGATGAAGAGCGGGATGACGGTGTCGATCAGTGCCACCGCAAGGCTGGTTACGAACATGAAGCCGTACCAGCGCTTTGTCTGCTTCGAAAAGTGCCAGTAGAACGCCATCAGACCTGGCGGTGGCACACCAGGGCCAACATTGGCCGTGCCGCGGATCCGCGACTGAAGGTACTTGAACATGCGTGGAGCTCGAGCTAAGCCGAAAGGGATTCAGGATACATGAGGTGGGCCAACTGTCAGTCCGCACAGTATGGCCCCACCAGAGCAATCGACGATCAAACTCACGAATCGGCGAGGGTTCTTCGCAGTCGCGCGATCGCGCCGGGCAGGCCGCGCACCTTCATGATCCGGCCGGTGGCATCGTAATCTTCGGAGAGCACACGCGCGTTCTCGTACACTTCGCCGAGCAGCGCCTGCTTCGCGTACGGCAGCACGAACTCGTCCTCCACCATTGCCGCTTCGAAGAATTCGACGATCGTCTCACGTAGCACGGCCACGTCCTCCGGCGACTTCGCGGAGAGGAGAATGGCGTCGGGATGCTTCGCGCGCAGGGCCGCGCGATCGACGTCGCTCACGCGATCGATCTTGTTGAGGAGCAGTCGCGATGGGACCACCTCCGCGCCAATCTCGCGCAGCGCGTTGCGGGTCACCTCGAGCTGCGATTCATACGTCGGATCGGACGCGTCGACCACGAACAGTAGTAACGACGCTTCCAGCGCCTCGTCGAGCGTGGATCGGAACGACGCGACGAGATCGTGCGGCAGCTTCTTGATGAACCCGACCGTATCCGAAATGAGCACGCGCGGCTGGGTCTGCGGCTGCAGCGCGCGCACCGTCGTGTCGAGCGTTGCGAAAAGCTTGTCTGCGACCAGCACCTCGCTGCCCGTGAGCGCGCGCATGAGCGACGACTTACCTGCGTTCGTGTACCCGACCAGCGCGACCCGGAGCTGATCGCGACGGGCGTAACGGCGCTGCTCGTTGTCGCGCTGGATCTCCTTCAGCTGCTCATTCAGCTCCGCGAGGCGATCACGGATCTTGCGGCGATCGAGCTCCAGATCGGACTCGCCCGCGCCGGCCCCCTGCTGCCGCGCGTCGCCCCCTGACGACTCACGCAGGCGCGGCGAGACGTACTTCAACCGTGCGATCTCGACCTGTAGCTTCGCCTCGCGGCTGCGCGCATGACGATGGAAGATCTCCACGATCACGCCAGTCCGATCGAGCACCTGAGCACCGGTTGCGCGCTCGAGATTGCGTGCCTGGGTCGGCGAGATCTCGTGATCGACGACTACGAACTGGGGCTTCGGCATGTCCGGATCAGGCTCGATCTGCGGCGCTTCCGACTTCTTCTCGTCGGCGTCCTCGAAGTGCTCTCGGGCCTTCGACTTCCGCGCGACCGCCATCGATCCAACGACGCCCGGCCCGCCGGTGATCGCCGCGAGATCCTGGAGCCGTCCCTTGCCGAGCACCGTCGCGCCGCCGACCCCTGCGCGCTTCTGCGAGATCGTGCCCACGACCTCGTAACCGAGCGTCTTCAGTAGACGGCGCAGCTCCTCGAGGCTCGCGGCGTGCGCGACGTCGTCGACGCCCGGCACCTGGATGCCGACGAGGATCGCGCGCGGAATGGGGGCCTTGGTTTCCATGATCTAGGAGGGAGCACAAATCGCGCCGGAGCGTGGGGGCATGAGAGAAACGAATTCTTTTTTGGTCAAGCAGCAGCATAACGCCGGCGTAGATCAGCAGCATGGGCGTTGATGACACATGATCGAGTCGGACGGGACGCATTGTAGCGATGTCGATCACGCCGCGCGGCTCATGGCCGAACGGCCCTACTGCGCGGCTCTCGACGGCGTCATAATGGTATTGCAGCTCACCGGCGACGCAGTCAGCCGCGCCATTTGACAAATCCAAATGCGCTGGGAGCTCAAACACAAGCCAATGCACGAACACCGCTGGAAGGGCACACTGGATCGCAACCGACGGGATTGCGAACGTCGCACTTGTAGTCGCCGGGATCGGAGTGCTGCTAATCATCGCGGACCGCTGGTTGCGTTGACGTGAGCACCCTCTGCATCTTGTGCGAAGCACTCATCAATAAGTCCGCGATGACCGAGCCGCACGAGCGCTTGCAACTAAAAGCGCTTCAGGCGCAGCCTGACGGCAACGAAGTGCTGATGTATCAGTGTGGAGAATGCGCTGAAAACTGGCAACGCGTTAAGCCGGGAAGGGGAAAAGAACGATCCGACCGTCGTTGGCGCCGGTTCTGACAGCCGCAGCGGTCTGCGGGTCTTCGGCGTCAATGCTTGCGCTGCCCTTTGGCTTTGAGTCGCTCTAATGCATTTAGAGCCTCAGCGCGAGCTGACTCCGACCTGAGCGGGCCTGTTCTGGTGTTGCTACATCTCGCTGCGGCTCAAGAGTAGAACAGCGCACGCACAGCGACCGCAGCAGCTACAACGAGCAGCAGCCATCCAAGTTGGGTCCAAAGCAATCTATGAGCTTGTCGAGCCACGCCACACCTTTTTGCAACAAAGCTGCATTGGACACTATCTCAGGGAGTCGGTATGTGCGCTGCCGCACTGAGGCTTAACCGCGAAAGCGCACGGAACAACGACTGCTTGACTGCTCGCACAGGGTGCCGCCTGGGGGTGTGTCGATCCGTCTGAGCCCAATGCGAGCTGTCTTTCGCAAACTCTCGACAGTGGTACATCACACTAATTGATCAAGGCTTTGCGCACAGCACGCCAGGCGCGCAGATCTTGCACCACCTCAGGTGCTGCGCGAACAGCAACGCCTATCATGACGCAAGCGCCGCCGACCGCACACGCAGCCAGGAAAACCACCGCAACCGCGTAGAGGAACGGAAGCGTCAAGAGAAGGTCCTGCACGTGAGTCATCACGCCAGTATTCATAACAGATCACCCGGTATCGGCATCACCATCTATGCGCGTCAGCACGGCCGACGTTTTCGATAGCGTCACACGCTCCTGTTACGAACGTGTGAAAGCGGGGGCTGTCACAAAAGAATCACGAACGCGTAACAGTCCGCGCCGCACGATAGGTGATGATCCTGCGCTATTGACCGTGCGGCGAACCCGAATCCCAGAAACGATTTCAGCGAGTTACTTCGACCCGGCAGCAGGCGGCGCGTGCATCGGTCGGGTCTTTCGAGCCGGCGCACCGCCCACCTGTCAGCTCTACCACTAATTGTGCGTTGCCTGCCCGCCGCTGGCATACGTGGTCGGGCCGCTATTCAACCCCGGAACCAGGCCTTCTTCCGCCATGGATGTCGTTGCATTCGGACTCGCCGGAAAGGTCGACGTGCTCGAGACCACGACTGGATCATTCCTGTGGATATCGGCGTAGCTGCGAAGGTTCGGAAACTCGCCGGCGATCGGATAAACCTGCGCGCCGAATGACGGGTATGTCATAGCCTGCTGGTTAGCCGCTTCATTGCGATGGCTGTCCGCGTACGTCGCCATGTTCGGAAACTCGCTCGAGAGCGAGGTCGTCTCCGGGGCGCTCGATGGATATGAGGGCGTGGCCGCAAAGGTCGCGCCAGCGGCAGTCGCGAGAGATATTACAAGCAGTGTTTGTGCGATGCGTTTCATGGTCATTCCTTAAGTTGAGTTAAGCGCACGCCATTTCCAGCGTCTATCCCGACAGGCGTGCAGCGTTGCTCGGGTTGCTGGTGTTGTTTCGACTACATGATCAATATAAGGGTGGACCGGTTTCATCCCGCTGACCGGCGCATTACAGTCAGGTAATCAGATGTAAGCATCGGACGCGCGAGCGACAACAAGTCCGCGCGACGGTTCCTGAATGATTCGCCCGATCATCAAAATGGGCCGTGCGGACATTCTGCTTGTTCGCCGGTTGCGCCTAAGCTTCACCAAACCCCTTATCGCCGGCGATGCGTCCCGACCCACGCGTCGAAAGTGCTGGCCTTGTGGCGTTGCAGGCCCGGCTCCCCGTATCCGCGTAACGCTGGTTGAACACATCATTAGGAGATAGCCATGCAGAAGAAACTGATAGCGGCAGCCATCGGCAGCGCGTTTGCTGCGCCAGTAGTCGCGTCTGCGGCTGATGGAGCGGGCTCGAGCACGGTCCAGGTTTTCGGCACGCTCTGGATCGAGTATGCGGTCAATGTCAAGCAAGGCCGGAGTGCAGTTCCCGGAGCCGGGGATCTCACCACCGCGGACTTCCTGCAAGCAACACCGTACAGCGAAATCGGTATCAAAGGGGAAGAACGGCTCGGCGGCGGCTTGTCGGCTTGGTTCCAGTGCGCGTCGACGGCTGACGTTCGGGGAGAGAGCCAAAATGGTTGGTGCAGCCGGAACAGCGCGCTCGGCCTGAAAGGCGGGTTCGGCAGCGTTTATATCGGCAACTGGGACACACCTTTCAAACGCACGGCAACCTCTACCATGGTTAGTGGTAATGAGCTTGGAGTCTGGGCCCCAACGTTTCTGCTCTTCGGTGATGCGACCACTGATGCTGTCGGCGCCAACCGCGCGAGCTTCAGGAAGCGCCAGAACAACAGCATCAACTATGACAGCCCGAACTTCGGCGGCTTCCAGGTGATGGGTATGTTCAGCTCGTCGCAACCGTCGACGGGTACACTCGACAATCAGCCGAACAACAAGCCGCGTATCTGGTCGCTGGGCCTGCAATACAGTGCCGGCCCGCTCTATGTTTCGGGCGCATACGAGGAGCACAGAGACTACGCAGGCGCAGCCGGCCCGAGCGGCAGCAAGGACAGGGGCTGGCACGTCGGTGCTTCGTACACCTGGGGTCCGGTGCGGTTCGGTGGTCTCTACACACGTCAGAAATTTGACGTGCCGGGCGGCGATGTCACGGCCAAGGCGTGGCACGCGGGTGTCGACTGGACGATCGCGGGGCCTCACGGCCTCAGGGCGTCTTACACGCAGGCCGGCAATATGAGCGGCGTTGCCGGAGCCGTTGTAGGCACTCCGAGCGGGCCAGGGTATCGCCCAGCCCCGGCGCCGGGCATGGATACCGGCGCCAAGCTGTATGAGATCCGGTACGTTTACAACTTCTCGAAGCGAACGGAGTTCAATGTGGGTTACGTCAGGCTGAACAACGACAGCGGCGCGGCGTACAACCTGGGTGGTCTCAACGCTGCGCACGCCAATGGCGAGAACCAAAGTGCCTGGGCCTTCGCCATGCGTCACACGTTCTAACCTCTCCGGACTTTCGCAAAACGGGCGCTTCGGCGCCCTTTGTTCTGTCGAGTTGTGCGATGGCTGAGCTAATGCTGTCCTAACTCTGAAGCATTACTTTGGGCGTTCGCGAATATTCGCGCGCAACCAAGGACTGATCACCATGAAGCGCAAACTTGTTCCAGCAGCCGTCGCCGCAGCCATCGCAGTCGCCATCGGCGGGGCTTACGCCGCCCAATCATCGAAGGAAAACGACGCGCTCGCGGTCTCCACCGCGAAGATCGATCTGAGCCAGGCCATCGCGGCTGCCGAACAGCACGTTGGCGGCAAGGCGGCGAAAGCCGAATACGAGCGTGACAAAGGTCAGTGGGTGTTCGACATCGAAGTCGTCAAGGGACAGACCGTGATGGATGTGAAGGTCGACCCCGCCAGTGGCAAAGTCATTGCTGCGACTGAAGACAAAATCGACCACGATGACGATAACGACAACGATCGCAAGAGCTGAGCGCCAAAGCGGAGGCTGCCGGAACGGTGTGCTGTTCCGGCAGCGCTCTATTTATGTTGGGCATAATTGAATCTTGAGAGTTCTTCTGGTTGAAGATGATCCGATGATCGGCGAGGCTGTCACAGTCGCGCTGAAAGATGCGACGTACGCGGCAGACTGGGTGCTCGACGGCACATCTGCCATCGCCGCTCTTGCCAGTGCAGAGCATCAGGCAGTGCTGCTCGATCTCGGACTTCCCAAGCAGAGCGGGATGGATGTACTAAAACGGCTCCGTCAGGAGGGGAATGCGGTGCCCGTCATCATCGTCAGCGCGCGGGATGCTGTCGAGGATCGCATTAAAGCACTTGACCTGGGTGCCGATGACTACGTGCTGAAACCCTTCGACGTCCACGAGCTGCTTGCGCGTCTTCGCGCGGTGATCCGCCGGCACAATGGTCAGGCGGCGCCCGTACTCAGCAACAGTACTATCAGCCTTGATCCGGTGACGCGAGAAGCGCGCCGAGGCGATGCTGCCTATGTGCTTAGCGCGAGGGAATTCTCCTTGCTGCAAGCTCTGCTGCTGCGTCCCGGCGCGATACTGGCGCGCTCCGAGCTTGAGGAGCGCATTTACGGCTGGAATGAAGAAGTAGAGAGCAACGCAGTGGATTTTCTGATCCACGGCGTGCGCAAAAAGCTCGGCGCCGACAGCATCAAAAACGTGAGAGGCGCAGGCTGGATGGTGGATAAACCGGCGTGAAAGGTTCATTGCAGCGCCGTCTTACACTCACCCTTTCTTTGGCGATTGTGGTCACCGGCCTTCTGGCGGCTTTAGCCTCATTCGTGTTCGGATACCTCGAAGCGCAGGAACTGCAGGACGACACGTTGCGACAGATCGCTGCACTGGCTACGTCGACCGCGGCCGACGGCGACCTCGGCCAGCTTCGCAGAGTACCTGGCATATCCAGTGAGCACGAGTCGCACATCGTCGTGATGCATCTGCCTCAGAACATCCGGCCAACGTGGTTGCCCGCTGATTTGCCGCCAGGGTTCCACACGCTCAAAGACGTGAATGAACCCATGCGTGTGTTTGCTCGAGACTTGTCAGGGGGCGCGCGCGTAATCGTTGCTCAACGTACGGACGTGCGCGACGAGATCGCACTCAACAGCGCGCTCCGCACGCTCGTTCCGATAGTTCTCCTGTTGCCGTTGCTCGCCTGGCTCACCGCGCGCATTGTCGCAGCCGGACTCGCGCCTGTACGCCGCCTGGCGCAAAGTGTCGACACACAACCGGCCGACAGGCTCGCATCCCTTCCGGTCACGGATGTCCCCCACGAGATCTCTTCGTTCGTAGCTGCAATCAACCGTCTGCTCGAGCGCGTCAACCGTCTGATGGGGGAGCAACGCCGCTTCGTCGCGGATGCGGCGCACGAATTGCGCAGTCCGCTCACTGCGTTGTCAGTGCAAGCGCAGAACATCGAAAACGCAGAGTCGCTCGACACAGCCCGGGCGCGCCTCGCACCGCTCAAGACAGGCCTCGAGCGCGCGCAACGGCTGACGGAGCAGCTGCTAAGCCTTGCAAAGACGCAGGCTGATGCTAGCGAGCCGACCGAAATAGATGTTTCGAAACTGATACGCGCACTCATTGCGGAGTATCTGCCGCTCGCTCATGTCAAAGGAATCGATCTCGGTATGGAAGAGGTCGCGGTCCAGACGATCTCAGGCTCTTCCGACGTTCTGCGCCTGATATTGAGCAATGCCATCGATAACGCGCTGCGCTATACGCCGCGCGGAGGCGTTGTAACAGTTCGAGTTGCAAGGGAAGCGCAAGACACGGTCATCGAGGTTATCGATTCGGGACCCGGCATTCCCGCTGCCGGCCGAACGCGCGCGTTCGACGCTTTTCATAGGCTGGAAGGTTCGACAGGCACCGGCAGCGGGCTCGGGCTCGCCATCGCTCGTGATGCGGCTTCCCGGCTTGGCGGTTTCGTGAGCCTGCACGAACGAAATGATGGAACCGGCCTCGTTTTTCGCTATACGCAGCCTTAGACACGCTCCGCAACCGAACACGATAGGTCAGACATCAACTAGCGGTGCAGCTGTAGTTGTAAATCACCGCCCGATTCTAAAGATGCGCTTAAACGTGGCTTTGGCGGTGTACTCACGCCACAAAGCCATGAGCGAATGCCCACAGAGGTAGATCCACATGAATACGGCCATCGACTGATGGACGTTCATGATGGCTTCCGCCTGCGGTGTAACCGCATCCTGCGGCCCCAGTGCCAGGTAGATAGCGCCTCCGGTCACCGCCATCGCCGTTGCCAATAACAAGCCTGCGCCGTGTACCGTTCCCGCGAGTGCTCCGTAATCGGGTATCCGGTTCCAACGAAGCGTCACAAAACTCTTGATCTCTTGAGTGAGATCCCGCAAACCCTGACGAGTCAACCAAGGGAAAAGTCGTGCTTGTGACTCTCGCTTCCATCTCGTAACGCGGTAGATCCAGCCGACAATAAGAACGGCCAAAGCCGCCAACCCAACCCACTCATGCCAGTGGAAGTAAAACGCACCGTTTGGCGTCATCGGACGACGGGGACTAGGGTGGCCCATGACGAGACTGCTTACCAACTGGATCGTAATCGAGATGGCCAGAAGGGCGTGCAACAGTCGAACAGGCCGGCTATAAGGCGATTCTCCAGCTTTCGGCGTGACGGGTGTGGTCGGCGGCACCAAGGCGGAGCTCGATGCCGTCCGAGCACGCTCCGGTTCAGCGACCACGACGTTCATCACCCCTGTGCCCGTGCGTGCTGTCTCGGCCATACCCTCCTCGCTCGTCTCCACCGCGCCAACCTCTGTCATATTCGTGGCGCCCGATTTGTCTGTAGGCGTGATACCCATAAGAGCCCCAGGGTCGTGCGTATGCATGAGGTTGTCCATAGTAAGCCGGCGGTGGCCCGAAGTAAGCCGACCGGCCGTAATGATCAGCCGCTGGTACGGCGTAGACCGGTGCGGGGAAAGAGGCACTGGGCTCTGCTCGCGCGTGAGCCGATGCAACACCGCTTAATGAAGCAAGTAACGCTCCGATGCAAACAATGGGCCATCTGTATTTCATGATCGACTCCTTCAGTGGGTGGGTGTTTTCGCGGTGCTGTCGTCGATTCAACGGGTCCCGCGAAAGCTTTTTATGGTTCTTAAAAGTTGGATTTACGACGGTCGCAATAGATCCTGTCGTAAACGTAACAGTGTGTGACAGGAGCGACTAAGAAAAATCGACAATCTGCGATAGTGCGTGATCCCGCGCGATCCGACATGAGCTCTGTCGTAAACGCTGCGCGTTAGCGGTCACGCCTTCTGGAGCCGTGGCGCGAGAGAGAAGGAGCTCGCACATTTAATCGGCGAGCTCCTCAATGACAATAGCGCGAAGCTACTTCGCTACCGGCGGTGAGCGGTAGCGGTGGTCGAATGCGTCAGCAACGCACTCGACGCAAGAACCGAACGTGCGCGCAGTTGACGCGCACGCGAGAGGCGCTCGTTGCAGGCGCGGATGTAGATAGCCGCGCAGCGGGCGCATTCATGACGTTTCGGCAGGCATATTGCTCGCGGACGCGGCCGAGGCGGCTGGCACGTGATCCGAAATTATTTGGATCAGAACCAGGATTATTGCTGCTGCAGCGACGAGGGCTGCCGCGTGATGCGCCA
>JAQGNH010000470.1 GCA_028291945.1 Betaproteobacteria bacterium | reverse complement strand
ACCAATATCAAAAGCAACTATCTCCTGATCAAAGGCATCGACGCCATCGGCGTGCGCATCGGCGGACTGAACGAAGCGAACCCCGCGCTGGCGATCGCCAATATGAAGGTGCTGACGCAGCTGGCGGGCCAAGGGAAGCTGAAGCCGCGCATTTCGCACCGGTTCCGCCTTGATCAGGCGGCGGAAGCGCTGCAGGCAGTGATCGATCGGGCCGTCATCGGCAAGGCGGTACTCGTCAGTTAGGCCGCGAGGAGCCGAAGTGGAATTTCGGTGATACTTACTCTATTACCAATTAGCCTCACAGGCGCGCAATGAAACGACAAATGTTTTCTGCACTCTGCGGCCTCCTCGGCGCTACGCTTGCCGCGGCTGCTTTCGGGCAGCAGATCTATCCGACCAAACCCGTGCGGGTCGTCGTGCCGTTCGCGCCCGGCGGTGGCGCGGACACTCTTGCGCGGATCCTGTTCGGAGAGCTTACGGTAGAGTTTGGCCAGCAGTTCATCATCGACAATCGCGGCGGCGGGTCGGGAACCATAGGTGCGAGCCTCGTGGCGAAGGCGACGCCCGATGGCTATGCGATCCTGCACGACGCCACCGGATTCTCGATCAACCCGTCGATGTTCCCGAAACTCCCGTACAACCCTGTGCGCGACTTCCTGCCGGTCTTTCTGGCGGGTACGGTGCCGAATCTTCTCGTCATTCACCCATCGGTAAGTGCGGCCACGGTGGCGGATATCATCGAGTTGGCGAAAGCTTCGCGCGAAGGGCTGAACTGGGGCTCTTCCGGCAACGGCAGCGTGCAGCACATGGCGCTCGAGCTTTTCCGGATCAGCGCGGGCATTCGCTTGAATCACATTCCGTACAAGAGCGGTGCGCCCGCGCTGGCCGATGTCATCGGTGGCCATCTCAAGTTCTATTTCAGCAACGCGGCTGCTTCGTCGAACCTCGTAAAGGCCGGCACCGTGCGTGGGGTCGCCCACACAGGCCGAGGTCGACTTGCGGCACTCCCCGCTTTGCCGCCGGTGGCGGACACATTGCCTGGCTTCGAAGCGTATGAATGGAACGGAGTGTTCGTCCCAGCGGGCACGCCGCGCGCGGTGATCGATCGCCTCAATTCAGGACTCAATGCGGTGGTACGCCAGCCAGCTATCATCGATCGGCTTGCAACGCTGAGCGTGCAGACCCGCGCCAATAGCCCTGCCGAATTCGGCGCGTTCGTTGCGGCCGAGACAGAGAAGTGGGGTAAGGTCGTGCGCACTGCGAATATCAAGGCTGAATAAAAGCGGCACGGGCATGAACATGCGCACCATCGATCGTCGCACGATCATCAAGGCGGGCGTGAAGTAATGACAGTGAAGACCGATCCGCGCGGTATGCGCCGCCGCGCAGACAAGCTACGTTTCATCAGCTGGGCGAATTTGCTCGTGTGTGTGGCTGTCGGGGTCTTCAGCGACTTCGGCGACACGGTTACACGTTGGACCGCAGCAATGGCTTGGTCCGTCCTGCTTCTGGTCGTGTGCCATACGCGGGCGGCGCAAATGAACAAGGAAGGGCCGATACAGCGGCGGTAGATTGCGGTGATCTGTTATGCCCGCGAGAATAGCTGCGGATCGACGCCGACTGTTATTCAGCTAGAGAAGGCTTCAGCCATGGAAATCGTGCCATCGCCGGATGTCATCGGCGCCGAAATTTACGGAGTGGATCTCGCGCAGCCGCTCCCGGACGCCGAGTTTGGCCGCATCGAGGCCGCGTTCAACAAGCACGCGGTGCTCTGCTTTCGAAGTCAGAAGGTTGACGAGCCGCAGCTCATCGCATTTGCGCGGCGGTTCGGTGCGGTGGAGCGGATATTTCTCACGCACTACGCGCATCCGACGTATCCCGAAATCATGCTGGTGTCCAACATCAAGGAGAGCGGCCGCGACATCGGACATGCCGATGCGGGCCGCGTGTGGCACACGGACATGTCCTATACCACCCGGCCGCCGCGTGCAACAATGCTGTATGCGCTCGAAGTGCCGGCAGAAAACGGCGTGGTGCTCGGCGATACACTTTTTTCCAGCGCTGCCGATGCGCACGACAGCTTGGGCCAGGAAAGACAGCAGCGCATCGCGAAGCTGCGCGCGATCCACCAGGTCGCAGGGCGCCGCGCGCGCACGGGCACCGGCCAGGAAGATCAGGCTCTACGTTACCAGCAGCCTGCCGTCGTGCATCCCGTCGTGCGCACGCATCCGCACACCGGACGCAAGTGTCTTTATGTCAGCAAGGGCGAAAGCGAGGGCATCGAAGGCATGCCGCAAGACGAGGCGCTCGGGCTGATCGAAGAGTTGGCCGACCACACTGTCGATCCGAGATTCCGGCACATCCACCACTGGCGCGTGCGCGACCTGCTCATGTGGGACAACTGCGCGGTGCAGCACCTGGCATCGCACGACTACGAATGGCCGAAGCACCGCCGATTGATGCACCGTATCACCGTCGGCGGAACCGTTCCGGTGTAACGGGACATACGCGGCGGCTCTATCGATTTGGCAACTCCGCAGCCCTGGAAGTCGAACCCAGCGGGCCGCTGACGTGTTGTGCAACGACCTGCAGCGAGTCGGCGACGCCAAACGTTCCTTGCGCATTTTAAAGGGCTGATCATGGGGACGATCGATCGTCGAACCATCATCAAGACGGGGGGCGCTCACCGGCGGATGCGTTTTTACGCAGCCGCAAGTGCGGGCCGCAGCCCGATGAGGGTCGCGGTCGCGCACGACATCGTGCCCGCGTTCGCCTAGTGAGGCTCGTTCCAGCCCGTTGTCTTCGCCCCTTCGGTCGCGACCAGCACGAACGCCATGACACAAGGCTCCGTTCCGCGGTTGTTCCAGTTGTGAAGCGTACCGCGCTGGATCACGACGTCGCCGGGTTTCAGGTGGACCTCGCCCTCTTCCATTTCCATCCACATCTCGCCGGATAGACAGATCGCATAGTCGACCGAATCGGTCTTGTGCCAGCGCGCGACATTGTTCGGCTCGTACCGCCCATAACGGAACACCGACCCGCCCGCGAGACTCGTTCCGAGGTCCCACGTATTGGGATCTTCCTCGGTCGTTTCGGCGGGCAATTTGCGAGTCGCCCACATCGGAATGTTTTCGAAACCCGGCCGCAGGTTGATGGGCTCAATCTCCTTGTCCCATTTGATGCAGCTTTTCCCTTCCTTGTTGAACCCGGTGACGACTCTCCGACCTCTGATCTTCATTGCAACATCTCCGTAAGAAGCAACCCTATATCCGCAAAAGACGGGCGGCGGACCGAGAGTTTACCGCGGCGTGTCGCGGACAATGTTAGGCTGCGGGACATCCTGCTCTCCAACCAAAACCAGGGTCGGGACTTCGATCCTCGGCAGCAGGGGCCGTGAATCAGCTGGAGCCATAGTCGCTCGCTGCTCCCGAGTGAAAGCTTGAGGGGCAGTCTTCGCCACGACTACAGACGTCACTATCTTCGCGGGTATTCGTGCAATCAAGCGCGACACGGCAAAATACGAGATACGAACTGGCCTGAATACGGGCCGGTGACCTATCGGGAGGGCCGCGCGCTTCATCGCGCCGATCTCCGGAGAGTCGAGATCAAAGTCTAAAAGGGAACACGATGAAAGAGGTTGTTTCAGAGCTGGGCATGTCCTTCCCCGCCGCCGCACCGCGCACGCACGTCCACACCCGCAGCGTCGAGTACCACGGCTATCGGCGTGACGACGGCCTGTGGGATATCGAGGCGGATCTCACCGACACCAAGACGTACACTCACGCAACTCCCGATAGAGGCATTCTGCAGGCCGGTGAGCCGGTCCACAGCATGGCGATCCGGCTCACGGTAGACGACGCGATGAAGATCACTGACATTGCGGTCCGAATGGCGGCGGCGCCTTTTCCCGAGTGTCAGCAGGCGAAGCCGCCGATGTCGCGCCTGATCGGCTGCACGCTCGGGCGCGGATGGCGCAAAACGATCGAGCAGGCACTCGGCGGGACTCAAGGATGCGCACACTTGCGCGAGCTGCTGTTCAACATGGCGACGGCGGCGTACCAGACGATCCCGCTGTACCGACATCATCTCAGGCGGCTTGCCGGCTTGCCTGAGCCTGTGCTGAAGCATCCGCCTCCCCATCTCGGGCAGTGCCTCGCGTGGGATTTCGACGGTCCCGTCGTGAAACGCCACAAGCCGGAGTTCGCCGGTTGGAGACCAAAGAAAGAATGATGGACTGCAACACCGGAAAGCCGCAGACGATGAAGCCGATTTCGTAGCTGCCGCTGAGCTCCTGAATGTATCAGCGGCAACGCCAACGCGCCGAGACGAGACTCCAATGGACGCCCCCGCTGAGTACTGTGTGCAAGCCCGCAACCTGTCGCACGCGTCGGAGAACAAAATCCATGATGACGACGTCGCGCGCCGCTTCGGTTTCCAGGGCGGCCTCGTTCCGGGGGTCGAAGTCTACGCCTACATGACACATCTGCCGGCCGCGCGCTGGGGCATCGACTGGCTTGAACGCGGTACGGCGGAATGCCGCTTTTTCAAGCCGGTCTACGATGGAAAGTTCGTAACCGTGAGCGCGACCGGAACGGCGTGTGCGCTTTCCATTACGGTCGGAAGTGAAGGAGAACGGTGCGCAAGCGGCGCTGCGGCGGTGCCGGACGAATCGGGCGCAGCGCCTTTAGCTCCGGACCCCGCCGCGATCCCCACGTATGACGATAGACCCACCGCCGACGAAGCGACGCTTGCGACGGGGCGCCGCCTGTCCTCGCACCCGCTGCATCTCACGCTGGATCGGCTCCAGCAATATCTCGTCGACATCCGCGAGACGGAGCCGCTCTATGCGCGCGAAAAGCTTGTGCATCCCGCGCTTATGCTGCGCCTCTCCAATTCCGCGCTGAAAGATAACGTGAAGCTCGGGCCATGGATACACGCGGCCAGCTCGATTCGTCACTGCGGATTGGCGCACGCAGGTGAATCGCTCGCCGCGCATGCGGAAGTGGCGGCGAACTACGAGCGCAATGGACACCGGTTTGTGGATCTAGACGTGGTCATCGTAGCAGACCAGATTCGCGCGGTGGCGCACGTACGCCATACGGCGATCTATCGGCTACGACAGGCCGAATAGTACTGAAGACCCGAAAGAAAGCGAGCCATCATGATCGACATCACGCTCTACAAAAACCATACAGCGCTGCTCATCGCCGACTTCTACGCCGATCAGATGAGCAAACTGCCGCACGCCGTCAACCGCAAGTGCGTAGAGAAGACCTTGGCATTGCGCCAGGCTGCGCGCACGGCGGGCATGCTCATCTGCTATTCCGCGACCGTGTTCCGGCCGGGCTATATCGAGATCAGCGAGCGCAACAAACTCTTCAGCGAGCGCAAGCGCACAGGCGGGCCCGCCATCGCCGATCCGCTGAAGGTCATACATCCGCAGATGCAACCGGCCGAGGGCGAACCCGTCATCGGCAAGCACCGGGTGAACGCGATGTTCGGCACTGACCTCGCGATGATACTGGGCGCGCGCAACGTCGATACGCTGATCCTGCTGGGCTTTGCGACGAGTGGCGTAGTGCTTTCAACCACGCGCTACGCCGCCGATGCGGACTACCGGCTTTTCGTCGTCGAGGATTGCTGCGCCGACACGGATCCGGGCGTGCATGACTTTCTGTGCACGAAGATCTTCCCGCGCCAGGCGGAGGTCGTGCAGTCCGCAGACGTCATCAAGGGATTGGCGGCGTAGCAAGTTGCAGGGTGCGCACGCACCGTTCATGGTTCGACAAGCACCCCGAACGGACCGCATTTGTCTCAATGCAGATTCGGCTTCTTGAGAAAGTCATTGCGGTCGGCCGATTTGACGGTGATGCGAAGCACATCGCCGTCGCGCGCGAGCATGAGCGGCACCTCGACCCCGGCCGCGCCTAGATGCCACACCGCCCGGAACAATTCCGCCAGCGTAGTCACACGCAGTTCGCCGACACCCAGCACCATGTCGCCTTCTTTGATGCCAGCGCGCTCGGCCGGGCCGCCCGGCGAGAGTCTCCCGACTACCAGTTTGTCGTCCTGATCCTGCGCGGACATACCCAACCACGGATGCGGCGGGTGCGGGCTGCGGCCGGTCTGTAGCATTGCATCGAGGATGGGATTGAGCAGATCGATGGGCACGAACATGTTGGCGTGGACAGCTTCGCCGTTCACCTCCTGCTGCACCAGCAGCGAACCGATTCCGATCAGGTCGCCCTGTGCATCGAGCAACGCGGCTCCGCCCCATTGCGGATGGGCCGGTGCGGTGAAAAGCGCCTCGTCGAGCAGGTATTCCCAGGAGCCGGCAAACTCTTGCTTTGCGACGACCTGTGTCTTGAGCGCGTGCGCGCGACCGCCATGGCCGATCACGAATGCCGAGTCGCCGACTTTCACGTCGGATGCAAGACCGCGCGGAAGGTGCGGAACGTCCAGCTTGCCCAGGGGTTGGATCAGGCCGAAGCCGGTTGCCTGGTCATAGGCAAGCCGGTAGCCGGCCACGACCGTACCGCGATTGCTGGTCAGCCAGATTTGCGACGCCTCGTTGATGAGATAACCGATGGTGAGCACGAGACCATCCTCGCGGATCACCGCACCATAACCGCCACGGTCGGTGCCGAGGGTCGCGGCGGTGTGTCCATCGGCCGGAACTTCGGCACGCACGAGGACCATCGCATCGAGCGCGCGAGAGAGATCGAACTGGGTTTCGTCGGCCTTCGGTTGCAGCGCTTCCTGGAAGGCCCATTGTTGTGGTTCGGACATGCAGCAATTCTGACATGAAGCGGCCGTTCTGAGTCTTACACGAATGAGCGACAATCATTCATGTCTCGATCTCTCCGAGGTACCATTCGTATCCTCCAAAGGAGACCCCATGCAAGCAACCCGGACCCTCGCGACCTTCGTCGCCGATACCCGCTACGCCGACCTGCCCCCCAGCCTCATCGCCGAGTGCAAGATCGCCACGCTGGATGTCTTTGCGGCCGCCTTCGTGGGCTCCTCGCTCCCTTGGGCGCAGCGGGTGGTGGAAATGGTGTACGAGCTGGGCGGCACGCCGGAGGTCTCCGTGGTCAACCAGCCGTGGAAGACCGATGTTTCCCGCGCCGCGCTTGCCAACGGCGCCATGATCGGCGCCTTCGAGTGCGAGCCGCTCACAGGCTCGCACGCCGCCGGCACCGTGCTTCCGGCGGCGCTCGCCATCAGCCAGCGCGAGCACCGCGACGGCAAAGCCTTCCTGCTCTCCATTGCGCTCGGCTTCGAGCTCTCCGGGCGCTTGCAGAAGACCGCCGTGGGCTTGGAGACCACGCGCGGCTTTCACAACCCCGGTGTCCAAGGTCCCTTCGGTGCCGCCACGGCAGTGGGGAAGCTCTACGGCTTCGATGCCGCCACGCTCGCCAGCGCTTTAGGGCTTGCCGGTTCCTGCGCCGCGGGTCTGCTCGAGTTCGCCTGGGCCGGCGACGATACCAAGCGCATACACCTCGGCCGCGCGAGCTCCATGGGGCTCGAAAGCGCGCTACTCGCCAAGAAGGGACTCCACGGCCCCGTGACCGTGATCGAGGGGCCTTACGGCTACTTCAACGCATTCTCAGAGCCCACCGACATCGCCAAGCTGACCGAAGGGCTCGGCAAGAAGTGGATTATCCAACCCGCCTCGCACAAGGCGTTCGCCACCCACGTGACGCATCAGGCGGTGGTGCAGGCCATCCAGGATCTGAAGCGCGAGCATCGATTCGACCCCAGGGCCATCACCCACGTCACCATTCGCGGCGCACACCGCATTCTGGAAGACCGCCACACCGTGCGCGACCCGATGACCGTGATGGGCGGCCAGTACAGCCTCCCGTTCACGGCGGCGGTTGCGCTCACTCGCGATATGTCGAATCCGCTCGTGTATGACCAGGCGGCCGTACAGGACCCGCTCGTGCGCAGGCTGGCGAAGAGCATGGAATTGATCGTGGACGAGACCGTGCACGACCTGTTTCCGGCGCAGGTGGAAATCGTTTGCGGCGGCAAGACGTACAAGAAGGTGACCTCTGCCCACAAAGGCTCGCCTCACAACCCGCTCACGTGGGCGGATGCCTGCGAGAAGTTCAGCCGCTACACGCGCACCCTCATCGGCGAAGCGCAGGCGAAGGCGATCATGGATGCAGTGGCCGATCTCGAGAACCAAAGCGATATGGCGCGCATCGCCACCTTGGTGGCGAAGGCCTGATGACCTCAGTGATCGATGCGTACGATCTCGCGAAAATATTCAAGCTCGCCGTCTGAACACCGACCTTGTAAGATAGATTGTCACAGCAGTCCGCTGAAGCGCTCATGCGGACTATCGATCGAAGCGGCACTGTTTCGGAGGAGAAACCGTGATGCGCCGTGTGATCGAAGCACATCGAAGAATCATCCTCTCCATTGCGGCTGCGGTCTGGATGTGCGCGGCCGCGTCGTGGGCGCAGACCACGATACGCTCAGGACAGGATTTTCCGACCAAGCCTGTCCGCTACGTCGTGCCGTTTGGCCCGGGCACCTCTCCCGATCTCGTTGCGCGCCTGCTCACCGACCGCTTGACCCGCCTGTGGGGCCAGCAAGTCATCGTCGATAATCGAGTGGGTGTCGCGGGCGTGCTCGGCACCGCATTCGTCGCGAAGTCGCCGCCCGACGGGCACACGTTGATCCAATGCAACATCGCTTCGAGCGCGATCGCCGTGTCGCTGTTCACGAAGATGCCGTACGACCAACTGCGCGATATCGCACCGGTCACGCGCATCGGCATGACACCGAACATCGTGCTCGTGCACCCTTCCCTGCCGGTAATGTCGATGAAGGATTTAATCGTTTACGCCAGGGCGCGTCCGGGCCAGCTGAGCTACGCCTCCGGGCTCGTCGGCACCTCGCCCCAGCTCTCGATGGAGCTCGTCAAACTGATGACGAACATCGACATCGTAAACATCCCTTACAAGAACGCAGCGCAGGGCGTCACCGACACGATCGCCGGGCAGATTCCGGTAAACATCTCGAATTTCCCGGCGTCGGTGGCGCCGGTTCAGTCCGGACGCTTGCGCCCCCTCGCGGTTACAACCGCAACTCGCGTTACACAGGCGCCCTCTGTACCGACGATGCAGGAGTCGGGCTTGCCCGGCTACGACGTCAGTTCCTGGTACGGCGTGTGCGCGCCGGCTGCGACGCCCACTGGGTTGCTCGACAAGCTGAACAGCGATATCAACTCGGTATTGCGTATACCCGAGCTCCATCAGCGGCTCGAAGAACTTGTCATAGGCGGCCCGGAAACCACCCGCGAAGAGTTCGATCAGTTCATCCGCGTGGAGATCGCGAAGTGGGCAAAGGTGATCAAGGACGCCGGGATTCCGCAGCAGTAGAAACGAGGTCGGGTCGCGAGGTCGGATCTACATTTCTGAAATGTGAAATGTGGACCTGACCGGACTTGACCTTAACGCTCTAAATGTGGACCTGACCTGACCTGACCCCATTGACGGGCTAGATCACCCGCGCCGCGCGCAGCCGCCCCAGCTCCTCATTCGAAACGCCCAACTGGCCGCAGTAGACTTCGGCGTTGTGCTCCCCCAACCGAGGCGCCGCGCGGGTCGACTGCATCGGGTTGGCGCCATCGATGAAGAACCCCGGCCCGGGATACTTCAGCGTACCCGCCTCCGAATGG
>JAQGNH010000081.1 GCA_028291945.1 Betaproteobacteria bacterium | reverse complement strand
GCGATATCGAAGTGTTCTTCGACGGGCTGCCGGAGCCGATCGATCTCGAGCTCGATCTGAAAAACCGCGTCCTCTACTGGACCGATCGCGGCGATCCTCCCCGCGGCAACACCGTGAACCGCGCATCGATCGACGCCAAACCCGACGCGCCGCAGATCGTCGTGACCCATCTCATGGAAGGCATCGGCATCGCACTCGATGTTCCCCACGACCGCATGTTCATCACGGATTTTGGCGGCAACGTTTTTTTCGCGAGGCTCGATGGATCCGAAAAGCAGAACTTTCTCTTCGCACAGGGCAACCTCACCGGCATCGCGTATGTCGAGCTGTCCGAATAGCTCGACATACGGGCTGCCAAACCTGACGCCGTCATGCCGGACCCTGGATTAAAACATTCCAGGGCAGGCTCGATCCGGCATCCATTGTCTACTCGATTCCTAAGGAGATCCGATCATGTCTGACAAACCTATTCGCCGCGTCGCGATCATCGGCACCGGTGTCATCGGTGCAAGCTGGTCCGCGCTGTTTCTGGCCAAAGGACTGAATGTTGCGGCGACCGATATCGCGCCGAACGCCGAGGCCGAGCTCACTCGCTTTATCGAAGGTGTGTGGCCCGTGATGCGCAGACTCGGGCTTTCGCCCGGTGCAGCCGACGCGAAGCTCACGTTCACACACGACGTCGCGGCGGCAGTGCGTGGCGCAGACCTCGTGCAGGAGAACGGGCCCGAGCGGATCGAATTCAAACAAAAGCTTTACGGCCAGCTCGATGAGCTGTTGCCTCCCGACGTGATCATCGCGTCGAGCTCTTCCGGCCTCACGATGAGCGAGATCCAGAAGGGCGCTGCGTCTCACCCCGAGCGCTGCGTCATCGGGCATCCATTCAACCCGCCGCACCTGGTGCCGCTGGTCGAGATCGTGGGTGGCGCGAAGACTTCCGAGGACACCATTCGGCGCGCGACGGAATTCTACGCAGCACTCGGAAAACGGCCGGTCCGGGTGAACAAGGAAGTGCCGGGACATGTCGCCAACCGCCTGCAGGCCGCACTGAGTCGCGAGGTTTATCACCTCGTCTCCGAAGGCATCGTGAGCGCTGCCGACGCGGACACCGCGTTGTCGTGGGGCCCCGGCCTGCGCTGGGGTGTGATGGGCAGCCTCATGCTCAATCACCTCGGGGGCGGCGAGCGCGGCATCGAGCATTTCTTCGAGCAGTTCGCCGGTCCGATGACGGCGTGGTGGAAGACGCTCGGCCAGCCGGTGTTGACCCCTGAAGTACAGAAGAAGCTCATCGACAGCGTCTATTCCGAGGTCCATTCGCGCTCCATCGACGAGCTTTCAGCAGAGCGAGACGAGATGCTGCTGGGGCTCATCGAGCTTCGCAACAAAGTCGAGAAACAGGGCGTGGTCGAGAAACAGGCCGCGTGATCACGAGGCGAGCGCTCGAGAGCCTCTGGACAAGTGTCATCTACGGAGCAAACGAAATGTCGGAAGTACTGGACCGTCAGGCTGTTTCTGTCAAAGCGCCCGCCACACCACCGGTGGCGACGACGGCTGCGCCACACGCACACTCCGGCGAGGAGGCACTGCACCGTGTCGTGGTCGTCGGCGGCGGTGCTGCGGGGCTGGAGCTCGTGACTCGACTCGGGGATCGTCTCGGCAGGCGCGGCCGCGCTTCAGTCAGCCTGGTCGAATCCGCCCGCACGCACCTGTGGAAGCCCATGCTGCATTCGGTCGCATCGGGCAGCATCGATCCGGGCGAATACGAGGTGAACTATCTCGCCCAGGCGCGCTGGCATGGCTTCCACTATCGCCTCGGCGAGATGATCGGGCTCGATCGCGCGAAACGCGAGGTGCGTCTCGCCGCCACAGTTGATGAAGAGGGACGTCGGATCACGCCAGCACGATCGATCGAATACGACACGCTGGTGATCGCGATCGGCAGCGTGACGAACGATTTCGGCACCAAAGGTGTCGCCCAATATGCGGTGCCCCTCGAAACTCCGGTTCATGCTCAGCGCTTCAACCGCCGTCTGATCAATGCGTACGCGCAAGCGCAGACGCAGGAAGATCCGATCCGTCCGGGTCAGCTTCACGTCGCGATCGTCGGCGCCGGAGCGACCGGCGCCGAACTCGCCGCCGAGCTACATCGGACCACGCGAGAGCTCGTCGCATACGGGCTCGACCGCATCGATCCGCAGCGCGACATCCGCATCGTGTTGATGGATGGTGCGGACCGTATTCTCCCCGGCTTGCCCGAGCGCATCTCACAGGCCGCGCACCGACAGCTCGAGCAGATGGGCGTTGAGATCCACACGAAAGCGCGGGTGGCGGAAGTAACCGCGGAAGGCATCAAGCTCGCCGATGGCTCGTTCATCGCGTCCGAGCTTGTCGTCTGGGCGGCGGGCGTCAAAGCACCGAACTTCTTGCGGCAACTGGATGGGCTCGAGACGAATCGCATCAATCAGCTCGTTGTCGAGCCGACGTTGCAGACGACGCGCGATGCCGCGATCTTCGCGATGGGCGACTGCGCCGCGTGTCCGCGCCCCGGCACATCCGGCACGGTGCCGCCGCGGGCGCAGGCTGCGCATCAGGAAGCCTCGCATATGGTCCGGCAGATCGAGCGGCGGCTTCGCAATCAGCCGTTGCGGCCCTATACGTATCGCGATTTTGGTTCGCTGGTTTCGCTCGGCAAATGGAACACGGTCGGCAACCTGATGGACGGCCTGTCCGCTCGCAGCCTCTTCGTCGAGGGCTTGTTTGCAAACATCATGTACCGGTCGCTGCGAATCATGCACGAGCAGTCACTCAACGGAACCGTGCGCGCCGTTCTGGCCGTCATCGTACGCGCTCTCGGCCGTCGGACGGGGGCACAACTGAAGTTGCATTGAGCTTCTTTCAGATCGTCCTGCTGATCGCGTTCGCGCGCGTCATCGCACTGCTTCTGCTCGTACTCTTCGAGCCGGGATTACACCATATCGCGTCGTAGGCGCGGAAAACGCGCGCGAGACTCGCGATTTCGTGCGCTCCTCGGTCGATTCGGAAGTCCAGCACGCCGACAGCGTCGAAGTTTTGACGAACGGTGAAGCTTTCTATGCAGCCGAGCTCGCTGCGATTAACGCGGCACGCACGAGCGTTCACATCGAGGCTTTCATATTCCATCGCAGCAGCATTGGCGATCGCGGAGCGCGCCACCATTGTGTTGCCGGGCACGGTCTACAACTACGGCCCTGCATTCATGCGCTGCCCGTCAGCACTTTTCGTTATGCAGTATAGGCACCCCGTTCCGCCGGCCTCGGCGTGACGCGTCATACCCCCGCGTTGGACCGTTGAGTCGTGAGCGCGAAGCGGCGGTATCCCCCATTTGAACGGGACGTCCGTCCCCCAGTCGGGGAATAACGATATCGCGGGCGAGTGGGCAAACTTCCATCACGTCGCGTTACGACAGGTCTTTGGCGTTAGCGGTATCGGCCGACGAGGTTTCCACGAGCTCATGAATACGATCGTCCCGAACCTTGCGGTCATCGAAGCCAACAATGGCAGCACGGAGCACGCACTCGCGCCAGCCGAGCGCCTCAAAGTGCGAGATCGGCTGAGCGATGCCGCCAAGATGGAGGCGATCGGTCGGTTCGCCGTCGGCATCGCACATGATTTCAACAATGTCCTTGCCGCCATCCTCGTTTACGCGGAACTGCTACACGACCAGCTTCCGGAGCAATCGCGGCAGAAGCGTCATGCCGAGAACGTGCTCACTGCCGCCGTCCGCGGCCGCGCGCTCGTCGATCAGATGCTCGCTTATGGCAAGCGTGAGGTCGGAGAACGTGAACCGATCGACCTCGTGCGCATTGTTGCCGAGACGCTTGACCTGGTGCACGGGTCATTGCCGCCCCACGTCGCACTCGACTGGCGCCCTCCCGTATCGCGACTCATGGTCATTGCGAATGCGACGGAGCTGCACCGCGTCGTCATGAACCTGTGCTGCAACGCCATACACGCACTGGGTGCCGGCGGCATCCTGCGCGTAGCACTCGCGGTCAGCGATGTGTCTGCGCCGCGCGGCCTGTCGCACGGAAAGCTCAGCGATGGCTGCTACGCCTGCCTTATGGTGGAGGACACCGGATGCGGAATGGACGACGCGACCCTGGCCCGTATTTTTGAACCATTCTTTACCACGAAGACAGCCGGGCGCGGCACGGGTCTGGGTCTCTCGCTCGTGCACGCGATCGTCACCGATCTTGCGGGCGCGATCGACGTGAAGAGCAGCGCTGGGCGCGGGACGACGTTTGCCGTCTATCTGCCGTTACGGTTCCTTCGACGACATTCAGGAGAATTTGCAGTGGACGAAACCTGGAGCGTGCCAGCGAGCAATGCGAGAGAACCGGAGGGAATGGAACCTTCAACCGTGCGTTTGTCGGCGCGCGAGCGTGCGATCGTGCTCCTGATGGCCCATGGGCTATCCAACAAAAAGATTGCTCGCCAATTGAGTATCGCGCCTGAGACAGTCAAGTCCCATGCGAAATGCATCTTCTGGAAGCTCACGGTCCAGACTCGGGCCCAGGCTGTCCGAAGGGCAGCGGCACTCGGCCTCATTTGAGTGCCCTACCGCGAGCGTCCCCCGTCAGGGGGATATCGCAAAAATCGCCGGAAGCTCACAGTCGCGTCACGGTAATCCCTGACAGAGGCGATGTTCGAAATGAATCCCGTTTGGACGAAAACGATTGGGGCTGCCATACATACCAAAACGGCGTCGCCGCCCTCCCGCCTCGTCGCGCCGATTGCGCAAATCGCGCTTGCCACGCGGGCGCATTCGCAGGTCCGTTGAGTGAACAACATTCAACCTGGAAAGGAGATCGAGATGGACAGAAGAATGGCGCGTTCGTTTGCATTGCTCATCGCGCTACTGATCGCGTTTTCAGAAGCTGGCTGCACGACGGATCCCGCAACACCGCAGGCCGGAGAGGAAGCTGTGCGCTACGGCCGCATCGAGCAGATCGAT
>JAQGNH010000455.1 GCA_028291945.1 Betaproteobacteria bacterium | reverse complement strand
GTAAGGACCGAGCTGCGCGCCACGCGCTACCTTAAGCACGTGAACGCTTGCGTTTCGAAGCTGAAACGGCCGTTCGATTCGGTCGAAAGGAGATGCCATGAAACGCATCCGAACAATTGGTGTCGTCGTAACGTTCGTAAGCGCAGCGACTACGGCACTGGCGGGGTGCTGCACGTCGTCGTACCCCTCGGGCGTTCAGCAGGACATTCCGCTGTCGCAGGATCGGCACAGGAACCATTCTGCATGCACGGTGTATACACCGGACTGGCCTTACAGCGTGCCGGGTGGATGAATCACGCCCTATGCGAGTCAGGACTTTCACGCTCGGCACGAACGCGAACGGAGTCCCAATGCGAACGACAACCTCTGCGGCACAGGTTGCAAGCGTGACCGCGACCGTCACCACTTGAAATCACCGCACAACCTCCTGAGTTCAATCTACGCGCACTGAACGGCGCGTCTCGCGTCCATGCAGGAGACAAGTGATGAAACGGAACCACTGGGTTCTCGCATTGATTGCCCTCGCCGTCCTGGGCGCAGGCGCGGCGGCATACAAACACGACCACCTGTCGACGGGAGAAATCACGACGGCGGCAAGCCCAGCACCGGCGCGTACCTCTGACGTTGGGCGCGGGCCCGTCGACTTCAGCGCGATCGTGCAGCGTTATGGCCCGGCGGTCGTGAACATCAGCACCACAGGTCTCATGAGCGCGGATGCTGCAAAACAGCTCGACCCGGACGCCCTGAAACAATTGTTTGGGGGCACGCCGCCCACCGCGCAGCCCGAAGTGCCGGTGCACGGCGAGGGCTCCGGTTTCATCGTGAGTCCCGATGGCATCGTGCTCACCAATGCGCACGTGGTCGACGGCGCTTCCGAGGTCATCGTGAAACTCACCGACAAGCGCGAGTTTCGTGCGAAGGTCCTCGGCTCCGATCCTGTTACCGACATCGCCGTGCTCAGGATCGACGCGAAGAATCTGCCCACCGTGCACCTCGGCCGCGCCGCAGATGTGCGTCCAGGTGAATGGGTGCTCGCGATCGGATCGCCTTTCGGCTTCGAAAACAGCGTGACTGCGGGGATCGTGAGCGCGAGCCGGCGTCCGCTGCCCGGCGATGGCTCCGTCCCTTTCATCCAGACCGACGCGCCGGTCAATCCAGGCAACTCGGGCGGACCGCTTTTCAACACGGCAGGCGACGTGGTCGGAATCAATTCGCAGATTTACAGCGCGACCGGCGGGTTTCAGGGGATCTCATTCGCGATTCCGATCGACGTCGCGGCACGTGTCGAGCAGCAGATCGTCTCGACCGGTCACGCGACGCACCCGCAGCTCGGCATCACGATCGAGGAAGTGAGCCAACCGCTCGCTCAATCGTTCGGGCTCAAGGAACCACAAGGCGCGCTCGTCGCGAGCGTCACTCCAGGCAGCGCGGCGGCGCGTGCAGGCCTGCAACCCGGCGACGTGATCCTGCGAGCGAATGGCCAATCGATCGTCGAATCCGACGATCTCCCCGAGCTCGTGGATAAAGCATCGCCCGGCGATCGTCTTGCCCTCGAACTCTGGCGCAAGGACGCGGCGTTGAATCTGGTCGCAACACTCGGGCAAGCGCGCGCAATCATGCAAACGTCCGGCACGGCGCAGGCGTTGCCAGATAGTCTCGGCCTCGTCGTGCGGCCGCTCGACCGCGACGAGCAGCGCGAAGCGAAAGTGGATGCCGGAGTCATCGTTGAGCGCGCCGGCGGTCGTGCAGCGCTCGCTGGCATTCAACCGGGCGACATCGTGCTCGCGGTAAACGGCGTGGCCGTCAGAAGCGCGGACGCGCTGCGGCTCACGCTCGGAAGATTGAACGGAACCGCCGCGCTCCTCGTCCAGCGCGGCGACACCCGGGTTTTCGTCCCGGTTCCCGTCGGCTGAACTGGCGCAGTCGCGTGTCGTCGAACAACTCAAGGAGATCATCATGAGACACATCCGTCGCACTCTGATCGCGGTTTCGGTCGGAACCAGCTTGGCTGGCCCGCTCGCGAGCTTCGGCGCGGACGTGCAGCTTCCGCCCGAACAGCACCAGGGCCACGTCACATTCGTGACGGGCGGCGTCGGCAGCGACGAGTGGCACGCATTCGAGAAAGCGCAAAATCAGTATCCGCTCTCGCTCGAGTTCGCGAAGCAGGCGCAGCCGCGTGCAGAGTTTCTGTCGGACATCCAGGTCGTGATTCAGGACATGAAGGGCAATGAAGTGCTGAACACGACCACGCAAGGTCCCTTCCTGCTCGCGAACCTGCCGCAAGGTGAGTACAAGGTGACCGTCCGCTATGAAGGCAACGCCAAACAGAGCACCGTCAGGGTGGACAAGGCCTCTCATCGTCGCGTGATTTTCGAATGGGCCTAATGCGAAACACGCATCGGGCACCTCTCACCCAAGCATCATGAGATAGCGCAGCAGAGCGGCGCTCAACTCTTAACGAGTGCAGATCATGGACATCCGGGCAGATCGCGAAGCGCAATTGAGCGCCACGGCCGCTGCTCCGACCAACAGCGCAGCGGAGCCGCACCAACGCGAGCGGCTTTCCGCGCACGCCGCCGTGCGGCGGCGCCTCGTTGTTGCGACATCCGTCGCCGCAGGCGCCGGGTCCGCCGGTTCGTTCCGGCGGCATGCGGCGGTTGCGGTAGTGCTTGCGCTCGCGTGCCTCGGCGCCACGCCGGCAGAGATTCCGGGCGTCGTCATAAAAGTGACGAGCGGAGATCGTCTCGTGCTCGACACCGGTAACAAGCGCTTCAACGTCACACTGTCGGAAATCACAGCGCCGCCTGCGCAGACGCCGCTCGGTACGCGGGCGCGCGCGTCGCTGGCGAGCTTGTGCTATGGACAGGCGGCAACGCTCGCGATCACCGGCACGGCCGAGGACGGCAGCACGATCGGTCAGGTCTCGTGCGCGGGACGCGATGCCGCAGAAGAGCAGGTACGGGGTGGCCTGGCAAAACTGAAGGAGCCGTTCCCGAAGCTCGATTCGCTTCTGGGCGCTGCCGAGCACAACGCCCGCACGTCGCGGCTCGGGCTGTGGGC
>JAQGNH010000453.1 GCA_028291945.1 Betaproteobacteria bacterium | reverse complement strand
GCGCCGATGATCTGCACGCCGTAGGTGTGCTGAGTCCACGCGACGGCGTAAGCGAAGGAAGTCGTCCGCTCCGGGCCCGAATTCGCGAGGATCGTGTCTGCGACTTTCAGGAACAGGTCGCGGGGACAGCCGGTGGTGCGCTCGACCATTTCGGGTGTGTAACGGCTGAAGTGACGTTTGACGATCTGCAGAACACAGCGCGGATTCTGCAGCGTGGGATCTTTTTGCGGTGGCGGCTCGAGCAGGCTTTTCACGATGCCGTCGTAGGGCGGACCCTGCTGCGGTCTCGCTGCCTCGTGCTGCATACCGGATTGCGTCGCTCTCGTTTCGCCGGATTGCGCGGTACTGGCGACCCGGCCCTGGTCGCCCATCGTCGTTCGGGCGTATTGCCAGGAGTCATCGTCGTACTCGCCGGTGAAGCCGTTGAAGGGCCACTCCGCGATGCCGCCCTTGTATTCGACGAGCCCGGAGAAAACGCCGTCCTGGTCCTCGGTGTCCTTGAATTCCTCGGTGATGAGCGTCGCCGCGTTCGTGTAATTGACGACCCAGGTCTTGAAGAAGGGATCGCTGTTCCAGCGCTCGTCATTCAACACGTGTGTGATGAGACCGCCGAGAAAAGCGATATCCGAGCCCGCGCGCACCGGAGCGTGAATATCGGCTACAGCGCTGGTGCGTGTGAAGCGCGGATCGACGTGTATGATCTTCGCGCCGTGCTGGACCTTCGCCTTCATCGGCCAGCGGAAAGCCACCGGATGGTTTTCCGCCATGTTGGAGCCCATGACGACGATGCAATCCGAGTCCTCCATCGTTCGCGGATAGAGTGTCGCGGCGCCGCGACCGAATCGCGTCCCCAGACCGGGGACGCTGGAGCTGTGTCATATTCGCGCCTGGTTCTCGATCGCCACGACGCCGAGACCGCGCATCAGTTTCTGATGGATGTGATTGAACTCGATCTCGAGCGTGGCGCCGCCGAGGGCAAAAATCGCCGGCGTCATGTTGATGAGCTTGCCGTCTGGCAGCGTCTGTATAAACGTTTCGTCGCGGGTTTTCTTGACGAGCTCGGCGATCCGGTTCATCGCGCGTTCGAAATCCCACACCGCCCAATCCGCGGCGCCGGCAGCGCGATGCAGCACCTGCGTAGGCCGATTGGGATTGACGTGAAGCTGGAAAATCGCCGCGCCCTTCGGGCAGAGGCAGCCTTCGTTGTGAGGGCTGCGAGGGTCGCCCTCGATGTTGACGATGCGATCGTCGATCGTGTGCACGAGCGTGGCACAACCGACCGAACAATAAGGACAGATACTGGGGGTGGTTTTCGCGCCCTTGATGCGCAGCTCCTGTGCGCGCGCGACAGCGGGCGCGAGGTTGACCCCTGAAGCAACCAGGCCGGCGAGCGCCGTCCCGCTGCCCGCTCCGAGTGACAGGCGCAGAAAATCCCGTCTTGAAACCTGCATGTTGCACTCCTTCCGCCGAGCCTGGGGCGACGCGCGTGTAGCGCAACTCAGTCGCCCTAATTACCTGCGCCGCGCAATATCTACAACGCTCAGTGCATTGGGTATCTAGATCTCGCTGCGCGCAGCGAACGCCACGTCCGTGTCTCCGACAGGGCTAGTTCGGTATTGCAATGTGCAAACCCGAAGCACGGCGCATGGCGGTACGCGCGTTGCAATCGAGAGTCGCTCGGCATGCGCGGCTTTTGTCTGTTAGCGATCTCCACGCTCGAGAGCGCGAAGAGTGTGGATGAGATCGTCGGGCTGGCCCTGCCGGCGCGTTAACAACTGTGGGGCCGCTCCGCAATCAGTTCGCAAGCGGAATGTGCGCTTTTACGATCGTCTGGCGCCACTTGACGATCTCCGCCTGCATGAAACGCGTGAATTCCTGGGGCGTACCGCCGCCCGGCTGCGCACCCTGCTGCGCGAGCGCCGCGCGAAGCTCCGCCGAGCTCAGCACGCTCGTCGTATCGGCGTTCACCTTTTGTACGATCTTGGCTGGCGTACCCGCCGGCGCGAGCAAGCCGAACCATGAGTCTGTCTCGAAACCGGGATAGCCCGACTCCGCGATTGTCGGAAGCTCGGCCATGAGCGGCGAGCGCTTCAAGCTCGAGATCGCCAGCGGACGAACACGGTTCGCTTTCATCTGCGGCAGGAGCACCGGTATGGTCGCCATCATGACCTGGCCTTCACCGCTGATGAGGGCGGTCATAGCCGGCCCCGCTCCCTTGTAGGGAACGTGCACGCCTTCGATCCCGGCGGTTGCACAAAACACCTCCGCGGCAAGATGCGACACGCCGCCGACACCCGACGATGGAAAATTCAGCCGGCCCGGTTGCGATCTGGCGAGCGCGACGAGCTCCTTTACGGATTTTGCGGGCACGCTCGGGTGAACTACGAGTACGTTCGGCACTCGCACAGTCAGCATGATGAATTCGAAGTCCTTCATCGTGTCGTAGGGCAGTGTGCGGTAGAGCGTCGCGTTGATGGGATGCGACATCGAAGTCACGCCGATCGTATAGCCATCGGGCGCCGCTTTCGCCGCCATGTCCGTCCCCACCGTCGAGCCTGCACCCGGGCGATTGTCGATGATGACGGGAACGTTCCAGAGCTCGCTCAGCTTCTGGCCGATCAATCGCGCGGTGATATCGGTGCCGCCTCCGGGAGCGAACGGCACGATGAACCGCACGGGCTTGCTGGGATAAGTCTGCTGGGCTGCGGCGTTGGCGCTCAGTGCGATCAGGATCTGCAGTGCGCACAATCGCATCAGGCTGCTGTATGGCTTCGTCATGTTGCCTCCTCGATTATTATTATCCGGGACTTCGTTGACCGTAATGC
>JAQGNH010000077.1 GCA_028291945.1 Betaproteobacteria bacterium | reverse complement strand
ATCACGAGCTGGCTCGTACCGACTTCAGCCGCGAGGTGCCGCAGCGCTTCGGAGGTGAATACGAGCGTGTCGAAGTACATGTCCCGCAGGTACTCCGTCGGCTTCTTCTTGAGCTTGATGTTCGGGTTGCATTGGTCGGGGCCGACGCGGCAGGCGTTGTCCGAACGCGGAGCATACGAAGGCAAAAACCCGCCGCCGTGCGCCGAGCAGATCTTGAGCCGCGGAAAACGATCGAGCGTGCCTTCGAAGATCAGATGCGAGAGGCAAATCGTGGTATCGAGCGGATTGCCAATCGTGTTGGATAACCAGCCGTTGCCTTTGAAGCGTTTGTTGAGCTCGGGCGTGCTCTGTGGATGAATAAATACGAGCACTCCGAGGTCCTCGCACTTTTTCCAGAAGGGGTGAAACTTCGGGTCCGAAAAGTCGTCTCCTGCACAGCTCGCGCCGACCGCAGCGCCACGCAATCCCAGCTTCTTTACCGCATGCTCGAGTTGCTCGGCAGCGAGCTCGGGGAACTGCAGGGCGACGGATGCAAAAGCGACGATGCGCTCAGGATAGGTCGCACAATATTCCGCGAGCGTCTCGTTATTGATTCTTACCACTTCGGCAGCGCGATCGCGATCGGCTTTGTACCAGTGAGGATTGATGCTGAGGGCCTCGATGTCGATGCCCTGCTCGTCCATTTCAGCAATACGCCGCGCGCCGACCTCTCCGATGCCGGGCCCGCGCTGCTCGTCGAGTTTCATACCCAGCAACTCCAGAGATCTGGGTATAAGGCAATGAGCGTGGACGTCGATCGTCTTCACACGTCGTCCGTTCACCGACACTTCTCGACGCCGGGTTGTGGGTTTAGCCGACGCTGGCGTGCCGGTGGTGCCTGCAGCAAGATGCACGGACTCCGCGGCTGCATCCCTGACATTGCAGCCAGCGTATAGCAGCGGAGGCATCGCACCCGCCGCATGATTTGTGAGCTCGGTGCCGGTGATCATCCACTCCTCCATCGTCTTGATTGAATGGCTAACGGTGAAACGCCGGTGAGCATACACGCACGTGTCCTGAAGCGTCTAACCTACCGCATCATTCCCGCGCACGAGGGTTGACATACGTTTGTTGCTAAGATCGAGCTTGCAGGAATACAGGAGGAAACATGCTATTTACATGTGAGCCGCGCACCTGCGCGGCGCAACGCAGCGCAGCGCGTAAAACGATCAAGCGCAAAAACAAAACCGTTACGGTCGATCTGCATTGCCACGTGCACACACCGGCGGCGGACGACATCGCCAAACCGGAGAAGCAGGCTGATCCACTGGCGCGCTATGGAAATCAGCGCACGATGGAGCATCAGCAGAAGCTTCGCGCGCAGCTCGATCGCAAACTGACGTCCATCGAGCAGCGCCTCGCCGACATGGACACGATGGGGATCGACGTGCAGGCGATCTCGACCTCGCCGCTGCAGTATTACTATGCAATAGACCCCGAGCTCGGCCGTCAGACATCGCGCTCGATCAACGAGCGCCTTGCTGAAATCTCAGGTTCCAATCCGGACCGCTTCGCTGCACTGGGGACAGCACCGATGCAGGAGCCTGCGCTTGCCGTTGCCGAGCTCGAATACTGCATCAAGAAGCTCGGCTTTCGCGGGATGGAGCTCGGCACGAACGTCGGCGGCGTCGAGCTCGCGGACAACCGCTACGAGCCCTTCTTCGCGAAGGCTGAAGCGCTCAATGCGCTTATTTTTCTGCACCCGATCGGCTTCACCGATACACGGCGCCTGACTCAGCACTTTCTCACCAACGTCATCGGCAACCCGCTCGACACGACAGTCGCGCTTGCTCACATCGTTTTCGGCGGTGTGCTTGAGCGTCATCCGCGCCTCAAGATTGTGGTCGCGCACGGCGGGGGCTACATGGGCCACTATCCGGCACGCATGGACCACGCCTACAAAGTACGACCCGAGTGCCACGATCACATCAAACGCCCGCCGTCCTATTACATGAAGAAGATCTATTACGACACGATGGTGTTCGACCAGAAGCAGCTCGAGCACCTCGTGAATCTCTGGGGCGCAGACCACGTGGTCATCGGGACTGACTACCCGTATGACATGGGGTACTACAAGCCGGTCAAATTCGTTAACGGCACTAAATCGCTCACGCGCTCCGAGAAGGAAGCGATCCTTGGAGGGAATGCGGCGAAGCTGTTGGGATTGAAAGCTAGAGGCAAGTGACTGATCAATCCACCTTCAAACCAATCTCCGCTACCAGCTTCGCCGTGGCCTCGTACTCCGCTTTCAGCATGGCCTCGAACTCGGCCGAGCTCGAGGCCACGGGCTCGGCGCCCACCGTCACGATGCGCTGACGCAAATCGGCATTCGCAAGCACGCTCGCGATTTCCTTGTTCAGGCGCGCGATGACGGCAGCAGGGGTGCCCGCGGGTGCGAGTATTCCGATCCATGTCATATGGCGGTAGCCGGGATAACCGGACTCAGCGACCGAAGGCGTATCGGGCAATGTCGGCCAGCGCTTGTCCGATGTGACCGCCAGCGCTCGCAGTTTTCCATCCTGGATATGAGGCGTGACCGAAGGCAGCGCTGACATACCGACAGGTACCTGTCCCGCCACGAGGTCGAGCGTTGCGGGCCCGCCCCCTTTATAGGGCACGTGTACGAGATCGATGCTCGCCGCTTTCTTGAACATCTCACCTGCAATGTGTGTCGGCTGACCGTTTCCGCCGCTGGCGTACGTGATCTTGCCGGGCTGCGCACGCGCCGCGGCAATCAGGTCCTTGAGACTTCGATAGGACGTCTGCGCGCCGGCAACCACGACCGATGGCGCTTCGGTCACTTGCGTTACGGCAACGAAGTCCCTCCGAGGGTTGTAGCCCGGCGCCTTGTAGATGAATGCGTTGATGTTGTGATTGTTCGTCGTCTCGAGCAGCGTATAACCGTCGGCCGGCGCACGCGCAACGAATTCGCTTGCGATGTTGCCTCCGGCACCTGAGCGGTTTTCGAGAATGACTGTCTGGTTCAGATTCTTCGTCAACCGATCCGCGATCAGACGTCCGATGATGTCGAGGCCGCCGCCGGGTGCATTCACGCAGACTATACGCACCAGCCTGTTGGGAAACTCTGTTCCTGTTTGCGCGGAAGTCGCAGGTGACAGCACGACGGCGCTACACGCAAGTAACGCCGCCAGTAATGACGGCCCCCCTGTATGGACCGCCTGCTCCGCACCACGCGCTCCCACCTGGCCCTCTGCGATCATGCCTTGTAAACCACCGGCGCGAGCGTATTCTGATCGATCATCACATCGACCACGGCGGGCTTGCCGCTCGCGAAAGCGCGCTGGATGGCGCCCTCGAGCTCGCCCGGACGCGTCACGTGCTCACCGTGCGCGCCGAAAACACGAGCCAAATCACCAAAATCCGGGTTCTTGTAATCGACGGCGTAGAAGCGTCCGCCGTAATGTTCGTTCTGGAACGCGCGCTCGTTGCCGAGACCCTGATCGTTGAACACCACATAAACGACGGGAATGTTTTCGCGTACCGCGGTCTCCAGCTCTCCGATGTTGCACATTGCGCCCATGTCTCCTGATGCGCAGAGCACCGGCCGGTTCGGGCGAGCAAGCTTCGCTCCGAGCGCGATCGGGAACGAGCCGCCGACCGATGCCCAGTCGTCGATGCACATGAAGGTGCCCGGCTCGTAGCTTTTGAAATACGTGCGCACGTGCTTGCCGCCGTTGCCGGCATCGACGACGAGCATTCCGTCCCGAGGCAATACCTTGCGTATCGTGTGCGCGACGAACTGCGACTGTATCGGCTCCGCATTGTGACGCACGGCGGCCTGTTGTTCCGCTTCGCAGTCAGCGCGCACCTTAGCCATGTCGACCCACGACTTGCGCAGTCCGCCTTTCTCCGCGCGAGCCGTGAGACCGGCGATGAAGCTCGCTGTGGAGCCCGCGACACCCAGCGTCACCGGAAAGACGATACCGATCTGCCCCGGCGCTGAGGTGTGATGGATCAACTTCGCCTGTTCGCTGAAGATACCGTATTTGAACATGGTCGAGAAAACGTCGATGTGCGCGCCAATTGCGACAATGACGTCGGCCTTCGGCACGGTGCGATTCGCGCTGGTCCATCCGTTGCGGCCAAGCGGCCCCAGCGCAAGGGTGTGCGCCGAAGGAAATGCGTCCGGCGAATATTGAAGCGCAGCGACGGGAATGCCGGTGAGTTCGGCGAGCGCCGCCATGGCGCGCGTCCCGCCCTCGTTCAGCACACCTCTTCCAACGACGAACACCGGACGCTCTGCACGGGAGAGCAGCGCGTAAGCCGCGTCAATTTGCGCCTCGCTGCACGCCGGCAATACGGTATTCCTGTACTGCGCCGGCTCAATCGACTCGATCTTGGTCTGCTCGAGCAGAATTTCGCTTGCCGCTTCGATGTGCGTGGGGCCCTGCGGCTCAGTGAGCGCGACGCGAAACGCCTTGCGCACCGCTTCCTGTACCTTGTCCACGTGCGGAATGCTGTGGGCCCACTTCGTCATCGGGCGCATGAAAGTAACCTGGTCCATGTCCTGAGTGGAGTCGCGCTCGCGCATCGAGCTCTCCTGCACGCCGCAGATGCTGATCACCGGTACGTAGCCGCGATTCGCCGCGCTGATGCCGGTGGCGAGATTGGTCACGCCCGGACCTTCTGTCGCCGTGACCACAGCGGGCTGGCCGGACGCGCGTGCGAAACCATACGCCATGAAAGCCGCGCCCTGCTCGTGACGCGTCAGGATGAAGCGAATCTGCGGCGTGTCGCGCAGCGCGTCGATGATCGCGAGGTTCTGCGTGCCCGGGATCCCGAACACATGGTCAATGCCTTCGCGCAACAGCGCGTCTACGAGCGCGCGTGCGCCGGTAATCGTGCGGGCCTTCGTGCCTTCCAGGGTATCCATGAGCCGCTCCTCCTTGAAAATCGATAACATGAATCAGGTGTTTGAGCCGTAGGCGTCCACGTTGATTATGATATGGACACCTGCCGAACAGAAGCTCGTAGAACGAAAGTAACATCAACCGCGGCCGGGCTCACGACACGCTGCCGCCAAAGGTAGAGGAGGTATATGGACGTCGCGCGCAGAATCCTGTTCGCAGCAACCGCAGCCGGCCTGCTCGCTTTCAGCCACACCGCGGTGGGTCAAAAACCGTCAGGCGATGCAAGCTATCCGGCGAAAGCCGTACGCTTAATCGTGCCATTCGCCCCCGGCGGCGGGACCGACATCATCGCGAGGTTCATCGCCCAGGATCTCGGCCACGTATGGGGCAATACCGTCGTAGTCGACAATCGCGGCGGTAGCGGTGGTATCGTCGGAACGGAAATTGCGGCAAGGTCTGCTCCCGACGGATACACAATGATGCTGTGCAGCCTCGGCTTTTCTTATGCTCCCACGCTCTACCGCAAGCTGCCGTACGATACGGAAAAGGGTTTCTCGCCCATTTCGCTCATCGCGGTGCAACCGTTCGTCTACGTGGTCCTGCCCTCACTTGCCGTGAGCTCGATGAAAGAGCTCGTCGCACTCGCTAAAGCGAAGCCGGGCGAGATTCGATACGGGTCCGGCGGCAGCGGCGGCTCGTCGCATCTCGGCACCGAGCTCCTGCGCGTGATGACCGGTGTGGACATGGTACACGTGCCGTACAAGGGTACGGGCCCAGCCCTCACCGCCATGCTCGCTGGCGAGATCCAGATGCAGCTGATCGGCATATCTTCGGTCGTGCCGCACATGAAATCCGGACGCATGCGCGCGCTGGCGGTAAGCGGTGCCAAGCGATCCGCAGCTGCACCGGATTTGCCGACGGTCGCCGAGTCCGGTGTCCCGGGTTATGAATTCGACGTGTGGTACGGCATGCTCTTTCCCGCCGGAACACCACGTGTCATCGTGAGCAAGACCAACGCCGAGATCAATCGCGTGCTCACCTCACCCGCGCTCGCACAGCGCTTTGCTGCAGTAGGCCTCGAACCGGCGGGCACCACGCCCGAAGCGTTTTCCACGCTCATACACAGTGAAATCGTTAAATGGCGTAAGGTCGTGGAAACGGCGAGGATCAAGCTGGATTGAGGGCGATAGGGACACCTGACCAAACGCGAACCCCTATCAATTCATCAGCACTATTCGTTCAACAGTACGATCGAAGTGAACAGAAAGCCTTTTCAGATCGAAGGGATTACTACAAAGGGGTGATCTCGCAACGAAGGGACTCGATATGGAAAAGATCATGACCAAAGCAGGCGATTACGCGATCTATCTGGGCGCCGACGCACCGCGGAAGCCTGAAGAGCACGAGCCGGACAAATGGTATTACGAGCCTGGGGACTATGTTGGCTTCACGATCTTCTCTGATCCACACGACTCACTCGAAGAAGCGAAACAGGCGGCAGTCGAATGCGGCGAACGCGAGGAAGCCCTGAAGAACGAGATTGGCGGGGGCGGTTGATAGGCGAAGCATCCGTAATTCGAGTTGCACGTGCGGCATGCGACTGCACGATCGGGACACTCGTTGAGCTTCTGCGTGTAATTGCAGCTCCGTTGGTCACTTCGCGCTCGATCTGCCGGCCCATTTCCACGGCGGAATGGGCGCGGCGTCGCTCCACAAGCCTCGCCGTTCGGTCCTCGCCTCTCGTTCCAGTGCGTGAAGCGGCGATTCAGCGGGCACGTCGCGTTCCGAGACCCACGCCATGCCGCGCCGCACCTGTTCCTCGCTCGCATCGACGCCTGCACACTCGACTTCGGCGTAAGCCCGCCGGTCACGAGCGAGCTCGAGCTCGTCCAGGGTTACTGCTCTCGCGTCACACATCTCGACGAGCGATTGCCGCGCACGCGCGCCAAAAGGTTGACCGGCTTCCGGCGCATCGATACCCGCAAGACGCACTTTGAAGACGTGTTCGTCGACGCGCACGGCCAGTGTATTGCCGTCGGGAATCCCCACCACGACTCCCGCAAGCTCGGCGCACGCGGCACCTGGTACGGCAAGAACCAAGGCAAACAAGCTGAACAGAACTTTCCGCTTCATCAGGTCGTGAGCGCGGTCATTGCTTCTGCAGAAACGGCCGCACCTTCATGATGAACTCGGAAGGATTGTCGAGCGTGACGTGGTGATCGCTTTTCGACACTTCCACAAGCTCGGCCTGAGGGCATCGCGCCTTCACATCGGCGTAAACCTCCGGGCTGAGGCGATCACTGCGATCGCCTTTGACGAGCAGCACCGGAACCTTGATCCGATTCCAGTTGGGCCGGCCGTCCGAGATTTCACGCGTGGCGTAGACGTTCCGATCGAATTTATGCCTCCAGCTGCCGTCGGCGGTCTGATGACTGCTGTAGGCAGCAATATGGTGAACCACTTCGGGAGCAGCCTGCGATTCGCCGGGGCGTAGCCGGTATCGCGAGATGAGCTCTTCCTGCGAGGCGTAACTGCTTCCCGGCCGCGAGCCCACGTCACGCAGCTTGGCGATGCGCTCGGCCGAAAGATTCACGGTGGAATCGATGATGATCAGTGTCTTCACACGGCCCGGATACGTTGCCGCATACAGAAGCGAAACCGCACCGCCCATCGAATGGCCCATGAGGACGAAATCCCGAAGGTCGAGCTCCTCGACCACCTGATTGAGATCTGACGCATAGTCCTTGTAGAAGTAGGCCGGTGGGTCCATGTGCTCGCTATCGCCGTGGCCGCGCAAGTCCAGGGCGCGGACATGGTAGTCGGGCGTAAAACCGGGCGCGATGAAATCGAACCAGTGCCCATTCGCTGCGCCGCCATGTACGCACAGCATCGGCGGACGGCCTTCGATGCCGTAGTCGAGACAATGAAGCTTTAAATTCCCTGCTTCGACAAACTTGCTCGTGAAAGGAGCGGCTTGGGGAACAGTGCTTGATTGCGGTTTTTTCGGATCATGTTGTGGGGCCGACATTTCAAACCTTTTCTGAGTTTTGTCGTTGCGATTTCATCACTACCGCTGCATTTCCAAATCACATCACTTCGTGAGCTGGCCATGTCGTCACTTCGTGGAGGCCAGTGCGTCACTCAATCCGTATGTTCGTTTCTTTCACGAGTTTCGTCCACTTCGCGATCTCGCCGCGAAGGAATGCAGTGAACTTCTCCGGTGAGCTCATCACGTACTCGTTACCGCTCCGGGCGAGCTTTTCCCTGACCTCCGGCGCCCCAAGCGCGCGTGTAGCCTCTGCGTAGAGGCGGCGCAACAGGTCCTGAGAGATATTCGCAGGCGCGTAGTAACCATACCAGCCGGTTGCGCTGTATCCGGGCACGCCCGATTCAGCGACGGTAGGCACATCAGGCAGCTCCGTGAACCGCGTCAGTCCCGTGACCCCCAAGGCGCGCAGCTTTCCACTTCGAACGCTGCTGAGCAGACCGATCGTTGCACCGAATACGAAGTCGATCTCGCCACTGATCGCTGCAATCGCTGCGGGGGCCGCTCCTTTGTACGGAACGTGCGCCCAGCGTATTGCCGCCATCCACTGGAAGAGCTCACCCGCAAGATGGGGCCCAGCGCCCGTCCCGGAGGAGCCATACGTGAGCTGGCCGGGGCGCGCCTTGGCTAGCACAATCAGATCCTTCACGTTTCGCACCGGCGCAGAGGGGTGACTTGCCAAGATGAACTGTACGCTGGCGAGCTGGGAGATGTGCGTGAAATCTTTGAACGGGTCATACGGCAGCTTCACGCGGATGCTCGGATTGATCGAGAACTCAGTCGATGACGCGAGGAGCGTATGCCCGTCCGGCGCCGATCGCGCGACGAGCTCGGCACCGAGCACACCTGCTGCACCGGGCCGGTTCTCGACGACGAATGTGCCACCGACTTGCTCGGCAAGCTTCTGCGCCAGCATTCGCGCCACCGTGTCGATTCCACCGCCCGGGCTGTAGGGTACGATGATGCGCACGGGGCGGCTCGGCCAACTCTGTGCGAAAGCGGCGGCCGACGCGCCCAGGTATGCAGCGGCCATCGCGCTTACATACAAGCACATCGCCACCCGCTTCAATCGTGAAGTCGCCGCCACGGGTTAACTATACTTGTGAATTGCAATCGGCAATCGACGTGAATTGGATCGTAACCGGCTTGCGCGGAGTAGAACATGCTTGGCGAAACGCTCGCCCTCGATCTTCTACGGCTGACGAGGCGATGGTCACTTTATTGGTGAGGAACGCCGACGGACATGCGTCGCCAATGTCTTCCGAGGAACGCAAATGCGACGACGAAGTACACGTCGGCGGGTCTACGAGCGTAACGCTTTCGTCACCACTTCTAGTCACCCGTTCTCGTCCCCATTTTTCGTCACGCCTGCGAGTTCACTCAGACCTAGTCCACTTTGACTCCGGCATTCCGCGCGGTGTCGACGAGATAATCTCGCGCTGAAAGCCGGTCCTCGAGCGAGCCGAAGGCATTGGTGTAATGACCCTTGAACCCCTTCCCTTCGACGCGCCTGAACATATCGCCGAAATCGAGATCGCCGGCGCCTGGTTTCAGATGCACTTCATGACCGTTGCGATAGCAATCAGCCAGCCGCACCTCGCCAACCAGGCTGAAATCGAGCGCATCGCTAAAACCGCTCACGCCTTCGGGAACGAGATGCGCGTGGTTTACGGTGAATGAGAGCCTGACCGCCGGAGACGCGAGTAGTCCCCAGTAGTAACGCCACTCCTCCAGCGTATGCGCCAGGTAGTGGACCTCGGCATCCTTCGGCTCCTTGTTGAGATTTTCCAGCAGGAGCCGCACGTTGTTCTTCTCGGCGTAATCGGCGATACGCTTCAGACGTTCGAGACCCGCCTTCATCCGTGTCTCCTTGTCCTTGGTGAAGTGATATCCCGCGTGCACCACGATCCATTCAGCGCCGAGCTTCGAATAGATATCGACGTAGCTCTTGAGATATTCGTCCACACCGGCGCTCGCGTGCGGCGCGTATTCAGCGACATTCACGGCAGAGGACGTGTGGAGTCCGATGTGAATATCGTGCTTCTCGCGCACCGACCGCACAGCCGACACGCGCTTTGCGTCAAAGCTCGTCACAGCGTTGGTTTCGTTATCGAGCTGGAAGTCGAGAAACTTGACGCTGTTTTTTGCAGCCCACTCGACGCCCTCCTCGATTCGGATGTTGCGGTTTACGTCTATGCCGATCCGGTCCCGTAGCTTCACCGTGGTTTCTCCCGTTGTGAACACTTCGTCACTTCCGCTCACCATCGCGTCAGTTCGTCAGCAGCAATCGTCAGCTCGTCCTGGAAAGCCATGCCCTTACCGCATCCACGAACCCGCCTGGGTTATCCAGCGTGATGTGATGATCGCTGTTCGGCACTTCCACGAGCTCTACCTGCGGCGACCGCGCTTTAACCTGGGCCAGGATTTCCGCGTTGACACGGCTGCTATGCTCCCCTTTCACCAGCAGCGCTGGAACCTTGATGTGGTTCCAATAAGGCCTGCCGTCCCGTCTTTCGAAGATGGCGTACAGGCTGCGATCGAACTTGTGCCGCCAGGTGCCTTCAGCTGTCTGGCGGCCGCTGTGTGCCGCTACGTGTCGAATCACTTCAGAGGCTGCGAGGTTCGGGCCTTCGGGCTGTAGGCGATAGCGGCTGATCAATTCGTCGTGTGTCGCGTAATCCTTCGCCGGTCGCGCACCAAGATCGCGCAAACGACCGATGCTCTCTTTCGACATGTGCATCGTCGTATCCACTAGGACGAGCCTGCTCACACGTCCGGGATGCGTGGCGGCGTACACGAGCGATACCATGCCGCCCATGGAATGGCCTATCAGTACGAAGTCACGCAAATCGAGCTTCTCGACGACTTCGTTCAGGTCGGAGGCGTACTTCTCGAACGAGTATACGGGCGGATCGGCCCATTCGCTGTCGCCGTGGCCGCGAAGGTCCACCGCCCGCACGTGAAAATCGGGTGCAAAATCCGGCGCCACGTAGTCGAACCAGTGCGCATGCGCAGCGCCGCCGTGTACACACAGCATCGGCGGGCGCCCTTCGGTACCGTAATCCAGATAGTGAAGCTTCAGCTTGCCCGCTTCGATAAACCTGCTGCTATACGGTGCGACTTCGGGAACAGGGCCCGCAGGAACGTCTGTTTGCTTACGGTGCGCGCGCTCGGTCATCTAGAACCTATGTGGATTTTCATGCTGGACAGGAAGGATACCGCAGTAGGGCGGGCCCTTACTGGCGTCACTGGGCATTCCCGAGGCACCTCGGGTGAATAGGCATGTGGGGCCTAGTACTGGACGCATACCTGAGGATCAAAGCTCGCCGTCTGCCCAGCGCGCACGACTTGGTTGGGGATACGCGCCTCGAGCGCAAGTAGAATACACAGCTTTTGATATTTCAGCGTGCCCCTCCCGGCGTAACGACCCGGCTGCTGATCGGTGTAGTGTGCCTGCTGCCCCTGCCAAGACCAACCATGTGAGATGATCCCAAAAAGCATCATCAGCCCCTTTCACCAAGGGGCGCCGACCGGCCGGTGAGCGCAGCGTGAGGATCAGCCCGGCGGAACAACCAGGACCCGAATGATGGACACGATCATCCCGCTGGCCGGTACGCGGCGCGATACGATGCGGTCGCGCCGCTGCAGCACAGGCCGGCGACTGTGCCGAAAAGCCTTCCGCGGCGCAGCCGAATCAGGCGATGATTCTTGGTACAGGCGTCGACGCAAAGCTCAAGAAAAAGGGGCATTGGGGTGGGGATAGCGGGATTGAGCTTCTTGGTCGCTGAAGATGAGCCGACACAGCAGACGCTTGTCGTCAAATTGTTGAAGACCCAAGGCGCAGAAAACGTCTACCCGGCAGGCAATGGCCGGGAAGCGCTCGATATTCTGCTCAAGCAAGGCACGGGAATCGACGTGATCGTCTGCGACCTCCAGATGCCCGGCATGGATGGCATGCAATTCATGCGTCGGATAGGCGAGGCCGATTACGGGGGCTCGGTCATTATCGTGAGCGCGCTGGAACGTACATTGCTCGCCTCAGCCGAGGCGACCGCTAAAGCCTATGGAGTCAACCTTCTCGGAGTCATCAGTAAACCGATAACCGTAGCCGCACTCGAAGGCTTACTCGGCAATCAGGGCGCGCCGCAGGTGAAGGTCAAATCGCGTCTCGGTGCCGCCCAGTCGTTTACGGCGGCCGAGATCGCCGAAGGACTCGACAGGGACCAGTTCGAAGCGTACTTTCAACCCAAGATTGAGCTCGCCACCGGCCGCGTAGTCGGGGCGGAAGCACTCGCCCGCTGGCGACATCCAAAACAAGGCATCGTTCTTCCCGCCAGCTTCATCAAGCTGATCGAGGAGTCAGGCAAGATCGACGACTTGACGTCCGTTATGCTCGGCAAAGGCGTCGCGTTCTGCAGCGCCTTCGACAAGGCTGGCCTGAATACTGTAGTCGCCGTGAACATTTCGCTGATGTCGCTCAATCGCGGGGATTTCGCCGACCGGGTGTCCGAGATCGTGCAGGGCCAGGGCCTGGGTGCGGAGAGAATCTGCCTGGAAATAACCGAAACGGCGGCTACGAGCAACTTGGGCGGTACCGCCCTTGAAAACCTCACGCGCTTGCGCATGATGGGCTTCGGCCTGTCGATAGACGACCTCGGCACTGCCGCGTCATCCATTCAACAGCTCACTCACATTCCGTTCACCGAGCTCAAGATCGACCGCTCGTTTGTTGCGAACTCGACCACTGACAAGACGGCGATGGATGTGTTGAAGGCGAGCCTCGACATTGCGAGACAACTCAAGATCAAGGCGGTCGCCGAAGGTGTAGAGACGCTGGAGGAGTGGAATGTCCTGCAGGAGCTGGGCTGCAATCTAGCTCAAGGCCATTTCATCGCCGAAGCCATGGACGCGCAAGCGTATGTGGCTTGGGTTCGATCGCTCTCGATGGAACCGATTTTCCACAGCTCCAACTCGCCTGTCCAGGCCAAGTCCCGATGAGGCTCGTATGTCGACGCGCGGCCCGGTAGGACGCGGCAAAACGGTCCCGGAGTCCCCGGCGCGCGCCAAAAGCGAAGCGCGGAGCTCTGATGAGGAAATCGACCTCGACTTTACTGCGCCGGAAGCTCTGAAGCCTCCGCCGCCGGCTGCACCGCCAGCAGATCGCGCGCCGGCTAAAGCTCCGCCACCCGCTGCACCACCAGCAGATCGCACGCCGGCTAAGGCTGCGCCCCCCGCGTCGCCGACAGCAGATCGCATTGCGCCTAAGGCTTCACCGCCGGTCAGAACCGCGGGAGACGAGGCGCCCGCGCGACCGCCCGCCGCGCCACCGGTGGATCCTAATGCTGCGGCCAAAGAGCGCTTGCGAGTCGAAGCGCAGGCGCGTGCGTATGCCGATGCCGAGCGGCGACGGGAAGCCGCGGAGCAACAGCTCAAAACGACGCAGGAGAAACTCGCGCGAGCGCAGGAGATTGCCGCCAAGATCAATGCGCACGCGCAGGTCGAACGTCGCGGGCGCGAGGAGGCGCAGCAGGCTCTGGGCACCGCCAAGAATCTCGCCGAGAAAGAGCAGGCGCGAATTGAAGAGCACGCGCGAAAAACTGCGGAGGCGGAAGCGAGACGCGAAGCGGTGGAAGCGGAATTAAAGGCGAAGCAGGCCGCGCTCGAGCAGGCGGAAGCGGCCGTCGCACAGATGAAAGCGCAGGCCGATGCAGACCGGCAATTGCGAGAAGAGGCATTGCGGGCGCAACTCGAAGAGCAAGCCAAGGCGCATGCCGAAGCTGCAGCGGCACGCAGCGCGGCCGAAGCGCGAGCGATGGAGCTCGAGAAAGCGCTGGAAGAAGCAAGAAACGCTGCAAGCCGGCAGGACAAACGCTTGGCCACAGTCGAAGCTCAGCTTGAAACCGAGAGCCATTCGTCCAGAGATGCAGCTGCAGAGGTAGATGTAGACGCAGAGGTAGATGCAGAGCAGCCGGCGGGTAACAAAGACAGCACGCTGCAGGCCGATGATGCCGCAGACGAGCCGCCCGTGCGCACGGAAGACCCGGCGCAAATCCGCGCGCAAGCTGAACAGATACGAAAAAAGCTCGAATCCGCGCTAAAAGAAGCGAGAATGGACCAGGACCGGGCGTTAGAGTTGACACACCGTGCGCTGCGAAAAACAGCCAAACGCTGAGACTCGCCTAGGGCCAAAGACCTTCCTTTAAACCGACGCAACGCTCAAATCGTAGGCAGCGCGTTGCGGAACGTCTCGCGTAACGTTCATATTCAGCGGTCGCGCTTCAGGAGTGACTTGCGTCGCCGACTCTGTGTTTTCCGAACAATCCGTGGTAAACCACCGCGCAAGGAAAGCGATCGATTGTTTGCCTAACGGGTAATTAGATGCAGCGGATTGGAATTTTGACGAGTGGAGGCGACGCCCCGGGCATGAACGCTGCGGTGCGCGCGGCGACTCGCGCTGCGCTCGCACGCGGCTGGGAAGTCTACGGTATTCGCAATGGTTTCACGGGTCTACTCGCGAACACGATGGACCTGCTGCACGCCCGCGATGTCGGCGGCATCATCCAGCGTGGGGGCACGGTGCTCGGAAGCGCGCGATCTTCGGAGTTTCAGGAGGAGGCAGGACTTAACAGGGCACTCTCAAATGTCCGGCGGCGCGGGATCGACGCTCTGATCGTGATCGGCGGCAACGGCTCGCAGGCCGGTTCCAACCGTATCGCCCAGGCGGGGTTCCCGATCGTGGGAATCGCCTCCACGATCGACAACGACCTCCTCGGAACGGACGTGTCTATCGGCGTCGATACTGCAGTGAACATCACGCTCGAGTCGATCGACCGCCTGCGCACCACGGGATCGTCGCATCAGCGCGCCTTCCTGGTCGAAACCATGGGGCGCAACTGCGGCTATATCGCGCTGATGACAGGAATCGCCGGCGGCGCCGAAGTGATTGCCACGCCCGAGTTCGAAGTCGAGCCGCAGGAAGTCGCGCAACGGCTGGGCGATGCCTATCGAAGAGGCAAGACGCATGCGCTCGTCGTGGTCGCCGAAGGTGCGAAGCATGGCGCGCAAGCCATGATGCGGCATTTCGCCGAGCACCGCGACACGATCGGTTTCGGTCTGCGCGTAACCACGCTGGGCCACGTGGTGCGAGGCGGGGTTCCGACCGCGGCCGACCGCGTTCTCGCCACCCGCCTCGGCGCAGCCGCAGTAGACCACCTCGCGCTCGATAAATCCGGCGTGCTGGTCGGACTGCTCAGCAACGAGATCGCCGCCACCCCGCTCGCAGATGTCGTCGGCAAAACCAAGCCGATCGACGGCGCATTGCTGGAAATGGCGCGCGTTCTAGCGCACTGACGCGTTTGCCCCCCGGCAACGGCTACAGCGCAACCTTCTGCCGCTGCCCCGTCTCTGACGCGCGAACGATCGCGTCGAGCAGCTTATGGCGTCGCACCGCGAAATCGAAGTCCGGCTCGACACGGGCATTGGTGCGGATCGCTTCGGTAAACCTGACCCACATCTGACCCACATCGTACGAGGGGCCAAGCTCCTGCACTTCCTTCGGCACCCACTTCAACCGGTCCGGGACAGGCAGCTCCTGCAGCGCTTTATCGTCCTTGCGCCCGCCCATGATTTTGCGCTTCACCTCCTGCCCCGCCTCACCGCCGCCGATCATCGCGAGGGTACCTTCTGTGCCGTAGATCTCCAGCCGGTAACCCGTGCCGTGGTACGGGTGCACGCCCAGGTTGGCACTGACCACCGCGCCGCCTTCGAGCCTGCCCGTCATCATGATGTTATCGGGCGATGTCACGTCGACGAATTTCTTCGTGTCGGTCTCGAACCACCGCGGGACCTGCGTGCTCACGACCGCCGCGACTTCAGTGATCTCGCCCACGACCATACACAAGGCATCGATGGAATGGCCGAACGTGATCGTCAAGGTGTTCGCACCCAGGGTGACGTCCCGCTGCCACGTGCGGTCTGCCGTGCGCGTCAGCACGCCGCTGCCCATGTGACTCATGTTCACTGACAGTACTTGTCCGACGTAGCCCTCGCTGACGAGCTCGCGCAAGCGCAGGTACGCAGGCGAAGCGCGCCGCTGCAGGCCCACCATCGTGTGCGCCTTCATCTTGCGGGCGAGCGCTGCCAGCTCCTCGGCTTCCTTCAAGTTCGCGCCCAACGGCCACTCGCAGTAAACGTGCTTGCCCGCTTCCAGCGCGTTCTTCGTAAGTGCGTAGTGCGCGGGCACACGCACGGCAACGAGCGCCGCCTCGACCTGGGGGTTCGCATTCATCGCGCTGACATCGCCATACGCGCGCTCCACCCCATATTTCTCGGCCGCGGCTTGCGCCGTGTCCGCGTGCGCCGTACAGAGCGCGTAGAGATCGACCTCCGGCAATCGTTTCAGGGCGGGGATGTGCGCCCTCGGTCCCCATCTTCCCATTGCACCGATAAGCCCGACACGCAAACGTTCGGATGAACTCATGCTTTTCTCCTTTGGAGTGGCTGCTTTTCGGTTCGATTCGGCGTTGGATCCAACCACTGGGTTTTGGTCAGTTCGTCACTGCGTCACTTCGTCACGCCGTCACCTTCCGCGCTTCATCGCTGCGTCGCAAAAACACCTGCACCACCTCTACGAACCCTTTGGGATTGTCGAGCGTGACGTGATGGTCGCTACCTTCGACTTCGACCAACTCGACCTGCGGGCAACGCGTCCTGATCTCGTCGTGAATGTCAGGCGTGATGCGCTCGCTCAAGCCGCCTTTCACCAGCAGTGCGGGAATGCGGATTCGATCCCAGTGCGGCATGATGTCCAGCAATTCGCGTTTGGCGTAGACGTTGCGATCGAACTTGTGCCGCCACCTGCCGTCAGCGCCCTGCCGCCCGCCGCGCTCAGCGAGATAGCGAATGATCGCAGGCACGGCGGTGGTGCCCTCCGGCCGCAGCCGAAAGCGCGCGAGGAATTCCTGGTGGGTGTCGTAACTGCTGCCCTGCCGGTTGCCGATATCGTGCAACACGGCGACACGTTCGGGGGTTGCGCGCAGCGTCGAGTCGATGACGATGAGCGTCTTCACCCGCCCCGGATAGTTGGCCGCATACACGAGAGAAACCAGACCACCCATCGAATGCCCGACAAGGACCACGTCGCGCAGGTCGAGTTTTTCGATCACCTCCGCAAGATCCGCTGCGTAGCGGTCATAACCGTAGGCGGGCGGCTCTGCCCACGCGCTGTCTCCGTGGCCCCGCTGATCCAGCGCGCGCACGTGATAGTCGGCGGTGAAGCCCGCGGCGACGAAATCGAACCAGTGCGCATTGACAGCGCCGCCGTGCAGACAGAGCATCGCTGGTCGACCTTCGGTGCCGTAATCGAGATAGTGGAGCTTCACGCCGTTGGCTTCGACGAATCGGCTCGTATGCGGAGCGGGCGCGAGGCCGGCGGGGTACGCATCGGTGCTCGCTGTCTGAATCGATGGAGCGTTCGCTTTCGTGTGTTGGCTCGACGACATCGCGACCTTGATGATCTGCCCTGTGTGCGGTGGAATATACAGCGAAATAGCCAAAGCAAGGGCGGTTAGAATCGAACGCTGCTATTCGGCCCGGCTATGTCACTTTACCTCCGACTGTCGCCTCTGACGCGCCGCGAATTTCTTCGGCGCCTGATCGCGTTGAGCGGTGCAGCCGCCACGGGCTCAATGTCCCGGACTTTCGCTGCGATCCCGAACAGCAGCAAGCCGGTCCACGTGATCGTCGTGGGTGCCGGACTTGCGGGTTTGTGCGCAGCCTATGAGCTCGAACGCCGCGGCCATTCCGTAACGATACTCGAAGCGGATACCCGGCACGTAGGCGGACGCGTGCGGACGCTTCGGTTCGACAACGGCTTCTATGGCGAGGCGGGTGCGATGCGAATACCGCAGCGGCACGAAACGACCCGGCACTACGTCAAGGAGTTCGGCTTGCCCTTGCGGCAGTTCGTGCAATCGAACCCGAATGCGTATTGCTTCATGCGCGGTGAACGGCAGCGGATCAGTAACGTCAAGGCGCTCAGCCGCCTCTACGCGCTTCGCGAAAGCGAGCGCGATAAAACGCCGGACGACATATGGGAGGCGGTGGTGGGAACTACAGCCTCTCGGCTGAGTGACGCCGAGAAGAACGATCTGCTGTCTGACCAGCCTCGAACGGCAGAGGTGCTCGCCCTCGACCGCCAATCGCTGCAGCAGCTGTGCGAGGCCGCGGGGTTTTCAGACGAAGCGATCGAGTACATGGCCGTCGGCGGCGGGGCCGAAACGTTATTGTCGTCGGCGGCCAGCGAACACGTGAGGGAGGAAGTCGAACAAGTCTGGTCGCAGCGCTTCGACGAAATCATCGGCGGCACCGACCGCCTTGCGTCTGCGTTCGTCGAACGGTTGAAATCCAAACCCATGCTGGGCTGCGAGGTGACTGAGCTCGTTCAGGATTCAGAGCGACTTCGAAGCGGCGCAGTCTATTTGGAACGCGGTGTCACGCGTCGCGTGGAGGGCGATTTTGTCTTGTGCACGTTGCCTTGTCCCGTGCTTTCGAGAGTTGAAGTGCATCCGCAGCTATCGGGCGCGAAACAGCGTGCTATCCGCCAGATCAACTACGACTCGTCCACGAAGGTGCTTGCAGTTGCCGCTCGCAGGTTCTGGGAATCGGACGACGGCATCTATGGGGGCGGCACGTTTACCGACTTGCCTACGGGCACGACCTGGTATCCGTCCAGCAACGTGGAAGCCAAAGATCCGCGGGTGTCGATAGGGCCCGGCGTCCTTCTCGCTTCGTACTCATGGGGACAGGCTGCGCGCCGGCTGGCAAGCCTTACACATAAAGAGCGCTCCAACGTAGTCTTGCAGCATCTCGCGCGAGTGCATCCGCAATTGCGCGAAACCGGTGTGGTGCACCAAACCGCCAGCTGGTCGTGGGACCATCACCCGCTTGCCGGAGGCGCCTTCGCGTGGTTCATGCCCGGCCAGCATTCGGAATTGCACCGCCACATCGTCGCGCCGGAGGGCCGCATCTACTTCGCAGGTGAGCACGCGTCCCTCGCACATACGTGGATGCAGGGTGCGCTCGACTCCTCGCTGCGCGCTGTAGGGGAGATGCTGACAGCAGCACAGCAGAGCTGAGCGCGGCCGGGTGGCTGGGCCGTTCGGGAGCCGGGTATCCTGCGCCACGCCACGTACTGTACAAACATGCTTGCCGTGCCTTCCGCATTCATATGAAATGTGCCGATGCCCGATACACATCAAATCACCGTTCAAGCGCAAGCTGTATTCATTCCCGATCAGTCGGACCCGGACAACCAGCGGTACGTCTTCGCTTACAGGATGACCATTACCAATACCGGGAGCGTTGCGTGTCAGCTCGTAAGCCGTCACTGGATCATCACCGATGCGAATGGCCACATCGAAGAAGTGAAAGGAGATGGCGTCGTCGGAGAGCAGCCGCTGCTGCATCCGAACGAATCGTTTGAATACACGAGCGGCGCAGCAATCGCGACACCGGTCGGTACGATGCGCGGCAGTTACCAGATGGTCGCTGATGACGGGGTGAAGTTCGATGCGCCGATCCCGGAATTCACGCTGGCGATGCCGCGCGTGCTGCACTAGGTTTGAACAGATCCCTTGCACATGCGGGGGGCGCTGAAAGCGCTATGAAGCTCGAGCCGACGCGAAATAGCGCGTATGCCGCTGCGAACTCAAACTCCGAGGTCAGTCTCGTGAACGATAAATCGAGCTCCAGGCATGAATACGATTACGTCATCCTCGTATTGCAGGGCGGCGGCGCGCTCGGCGCATATCAGGCCGGCGTATTCGAAGGTCTGGCCGAGTGCGGTTATGCACCGAACTGGATCGCTGGCGTGTCGATCGGTGCGATCAATGCGGCCTTGATCGCAGGCAATACGGCGGAACGGCGCGTGGAGCGCTTGCGCACTTTCTGGGATCTCGTTTCGTCGGGCACACCCTCGTCGGCGCCGAAGTTATCGCCTCTGCGGCTGCTGGCAAATCGTGCGAGCGCCGCGATGACGGCAATATTCGGAGTGCCGGGATTTTTTGTTCCGCGCTTGCCTCCGCCCTTCCTGATGCCCGATGGTAATCCGGGGGCGTTGAGCTTTTACGATGCCGGGCAGCTCAAAGGCACTCTCGATCGCCTAGTCGATTTCGAGCTGCTCAATCGGCAGGACGGCGTTAGAGTCAGCATAGGGGCCGCCAACGTGCACACGGGAAATTCACAGTACTTCGACACGTGTCGGCACGACCACATCGGCCCGGAACATGTCATGGCGAGCGGGGCGTTGCCGCCCGCGTTCGCACCGGTCGTGATCAAGGGTGAGCATTACTGGGACGGCGGCATCGTATCGAACACGCCGCTGTGGTACGTTCTCGACGAGATTGAATGCACGAATGCGTTGATCGTGCAGGTCGATCTCTTCAGCGCCGAGGGCGCCATCCCGCAAAACATCGACCAGGTGATGGAGCGGCACAAGGAAATGATTTATTCGAGCAAGACGCGCTTCAACACGGCACGCGTGCGGGAGCTGCAGCGACAACGCAGCGCCTTGCATCGCTTGTTGCGAAAGCTGCCGGACGAACTCAGGAATGACCGTGACGCGCAGCTCTTGGAGGCGACGACAGCCGTCAGGCACATCGACGTCGTACATCTCATCAACAGGCGCTACAGCCATACGGCTCACTCGAAAGATTATGAATTCTCACGCGCAACGATACGCGAGACGTGGGAAGCGGGACTGGAAGATGTGAGGCGCACCGTTGCCCATCCGGAATGGCTCAAGAAATCCAGTCTCGGAGACGGCATCCACGTATACGACCTCGCCCGCGAGCGCGAATCGATTGCGGGGTAGGCACTCGGGTCACCGAGGGGAGAATGCTCGCGATCCACTCGAGGTGCATTCGTGATGCCGCGTGGTACGCGCTTAGGCGTCAGTCCCTGATCGTCAGCAATCGGTGGTTCATACAATAGCCCCAAAGCCGCGCCTGAGCTCGGGTGCAGCAATCGTGCTCACCGCACGCTGCAGTCGATCGAACGTCAGGTCATAAACGTGGGCGGCTTGAAGTGCTTGCTGAGCGCGATGCCCTGACTCTGGTAATTCGACTGAACCCCTGCGCCGTACAGTCGATGCGGTTGCGCCGTCAGACGCTCGTACGTGAGGCGGCCTACGACCTGCCCGTGCTCGATAACGAAAGGGACTTCATACGAGCGAACTTCGAGGACCGCACGCGCGCCCTCGCCGCCCGCATCAGGATGCCCAAAGCCGGGATCGAAGAAGCCCGCATAGTGCACGCGAAATTCTCCGACCAGCGTATCGTAGGCGATCATTTCCGCCGCATGTGTGGGCGGGACTCTAACGGGATCCCTCGATGCAAGAATGTAGAATTCCGCGGGGTCCAGTATCAATCCGCCGCGGCGAGGCGCATACACGGGTTCCCAGAAATCGGCGGAGTCGTAATAACGAAGCTTGTCGATGTCGATCAGACCGGCATGGTTTCTCGCCTTGTAGCCAATGAGACCTCCAGACGTGCTGCCCTGAACATCGACCGCAACCGGCACGCCGTTTCGAATCTCTTCTTCGCTGATCGCAGAGCCGATGACGTTGTGCTCCTGCTGCAGGCGTCGCATGTCCTCGTCCGTGCTGGGCGGATTGCCGCGGCGGATTCGAATCTGGCTCAGCCGCGAGCCTTTGCGCACCAGCACGCTGAAGGTCCGCGGCGATACTTCCGCGTATAGCGGACCCTTGTACTGCTCGCGCACGCGATCGAATTCAGTGCCGTAGTCGGTGATCAACCGGGTGAAGATGTCGAGCCGACCGGTCGAGCTTTTGGGATTCCCCATCGCAGAGGTGCGGTGCCTGAGCGACAAGCCTTCGAGCAGCGGCACGATGTATACGCAACCGCGCTCCAGCACGCCACCGTTGCTGATGTCCATCTTGTGCATGGCAAGATCTTCGAGCCTCTGCTCAACCGTTGCGTCTTTTCCAGGAAGAAAACTCGCACGCACCCGGTAAGCAACCGCGCCGAGGCGCAGATCGATGCTCGCGGGCTGAAACTGGTTGTCCTCTATGGGCTCGAGAGCGAATATCTCTTTCGTCACCCTGACCTGACGCTCGAGCTCATGAGATGGAAGTATTCCCGTCGTATGCGTCGTCGCGTCCGACTCCCTGCCCGGTTGATCACGCAGCCCGGTCTGAGCTTCCAAGTCACTCTTTGGATTTGCCTGATTCAGCAAATCATCCGTGGCGTCCACGGCGATCACATGCGGAGGATTCGACATGCTCCGATTATCGCATTTCGGACTCTCACCTTGGCCAGATTCGTCCCTATACTAAGACGACAAGGAGATGCGCATGTCTGATCGCAGGCTAAGGTACTGCCGGGTGTTGGTCGCGTTAGGCGCGCTCGGGGTCTTCCCATCGAGCGCGGCCCAATCGTATCCGACCCGGCCGATCCGGTTGGTCGTCGCACAGTCGGCCGGCGGTAATGCGGATTTCGTCGGTCGCGCCTACTCGCAGCGGTTGGCGGAGCGCTTCGGTCAGCAGATCGTCGTGGATAACCGGCCCGGCGGCGCCGGCATCATCGGAACCGAGATCGTGGCGCGCGCGTTACCCGATGGCTACACGCTGCTGCTCGCACCGACAGGACACAGCATCAATCCGGGCCTATATTCGAAGCTCCCATTCGATCCTCAACGTGACTTTGCGCCGGTGTCGCTGCTTGCGATCAGCTATGCGGTCGTCGTGGTGAGTCCCCAGTCATCGGTGCGCAGCGTGCCCGACCTCATCGCGCTTGCAAAGGCAAAGCCGGGGCAGCTCCACTTCGCCTCATCCGGCACGGCCGCTGCAACACACCTCGCAGGCGAGCTCTTCAATGCAATGGCGGGCGTCAACATCGTTCACGTCGCATACAAAGGCGCGCCACCGGGACTTGTCGATCTGATGGGCGGCCGGGTCGATGTCATGTTCGCGAGCCCGCCTTCTGCAATGCCGCTCGTGCGCAGCGGGAGGCTTCGTGCAATTGCGACCACCGGTCCGAAACGTGCCGCGTATCTGCCTGACTTACCGACCGTGTCAGAATCCGGCGTGCCGGGTTACGAGAACACCATTTGGCAGGCACTGCTGGCGCCGTCTCGGACAGCCCCGGCAGTCGTGACGCGCTTGTATCGCGAGGTCGCCGCTATCGCGCAGCTGCCAGAGATGCGCGAACGTCTCGCGGTCGACGGCTCGGAAGCGCTCGGCAGCACACCACAGGAAACGGCCCAACACATTTCCGCTGAGATCGCGCGCTACACCAAGCTCACCAAAACGATCGGTCTCAAGGTGGAATAACGCCGTAGATAGCCGCGCTACATAAAGGTGGCGCGCATTGCTGGCACGCCAAAATCTGCGTCTCAGCGTGAACGGTCAGATGCTGCTCAGCTCACCTCAGTCCCCACCGCCGCGGACCCAACAATCTTGCACGAAGATGCCATGGATTTCGATGTGATCGTCGTCGGTGCCGGAGCGGCCGGCATGATGTGCGCGGCAGTGGCTGGGCAAAGAGGAAGGCGAGTCCTGCTCGTCGAGCACTCGACCAAGCTCGGGGAAAAGATTCGCATCTCCGGCGGCGGACGGTGCAACTTCACCAACGTACACACAAAGCCCGAAGCGTTTCTATCGCGCAACGCCGCTTTCTGCCGCTCTGCGCTCGCGCGTTACACGCCTCGAGACTTCATCACATTGGTCGAGCGCCACGCGATTACGTATCACGAGAAGACGCTGGGCCAGCTGTTCTGTAATGAAAGCGCGACACAAATCATCGCGATGCTCAAGCACGAGTGCGATGCCGCGAATGTGCATTGGGCAATTCCCGCCGCCGTGGAGCGCGTGAAGCAAATCGTGCGCAGCGATCCCGATGGCGGTACGCACTTCGAGGTGGTCACTTCTCAGGGCAGCTTCCGTGCGCGTTCTGTGGTCATCGCAACAGGCGGATTGTCGATTCCAAAGATCGGTGCGTCGCCGTTCGGCTATCGCATCGCGGAGCAATTCGGCGTTCCGATCGTTGCACCCAAACCTGCGCTGGTGCCGCTTGCTGCGACGCCGGAGTGGCTGGCACAGTTCGGTGACTTGTCAGGAACATCGTTCGACACCATCGCGTCCTGCACCGGAAGGCCAGTTGGTGAGCATTTCCCGGCCTTTCGTGAATCCGCGCTCGTTACGCATCGCGGCCTGTCCGGCCCGGCAATCCTGCAGGTGTCGTCGTACTGGCAGCTTGGGAGCGGCGGCGCAGTGACGCTCGATCTCATGCCGGAGCGCGACGCAGGTGCATGGCTCGCTGCGCATCGAAGCGAGAACCGTTCGCCGGGCGCGCTCCTCGAAGAATTCCTGCCTCGGCGGTTCGCACAGAGCTTTGCGAAAGCGCACGGCTGGACGCAACCCCTCGCCCAGCTTTCCAACGCCACGCTTGAGGTCATCGCACAGACGCTCAAGGCCTGGCGTATCCACCCGTCGGGCACACTCGGCTATTCGAAAGCCGAAGTGACCCTCGGCGGCGTCGATACCGACGCGCTCTCTCAGAAGACGATGGAAAGCCGCGCCGTGCCGGGCCTTTACTTCATTGGAGAGGTGGTTGACGTTACCGGCTGGCTCGGCGGCTACAACTTCCAGTGGGCGTGGTCCTCTGGACATGCTGCAGGTCTCGCGCTATAGCATGCTCATGAGCCGCATAGGGATCGGCATCGGCAATGGTGCCGCAGCCGCTCGCGATCGCCGAAACGCAGGCAATTAGGCGATGCACATCTGGGTTGACGCCGACGCTTGTCCTGGAGTGATCAAGGACATCCTTTTTCGCGCAGCGGAACGCTTGCAGATCGCGATGACGCTCGTCGCCAACAAGCCGCTGCGCACGCCGCCTTCACAATTCATACGCATGCTGCAAGTCCCGCGCGGGTTCGATGTCGCGGACAACGAGATCGCGAAACGCGTGGAGATCGGGGATCTCGTGGTCACGGCGGATATCCCTCTCGCCTCGGATGTTATCGAGCGCGGAGCGCATGCGCTGAACCCGCGCGGCGAGTTCTATACTCCGGATAACATCCGCGAGCGCCTCGCGCTGCGCAATTACCTCAGTGAGTTGCGCGACAGCGGCGTGCAAACGGGCGGGCCCGCTCCGCTCGACAACACGGACAGGAAGCGCTTTGCGGATCAGCTGGACAGATTTCTCACGCAGCGGGCGCGTCCCTAGAGAGTGAGTCATGCAGAGCGTACACATCGAGCGCTATGGTGGGCCTGAAGTCATGATTCACCGCGATGTCGCGGTGCCGACGCCCGGGCCGGATGAAGTCCTTGTGCGGCTCGCGTACTGGGGAATCAACTTCATAGACGTGCATACGCGTGAAGGCAAATACGCGAGGTCTCGCACGTATCCCGTCACGCTGCCGACGACGCTCGGGATGGAAGGCGCGGGCACGATCGTCGCGACAGGCAGTGCAGTCGAAGGGCTCCACCCCGGCGATCGAGTTGCGTACTGCATTGTCTGGGGTAGCTACGCCGAATACGCCGCTGTGCCGGCGTGGCGCGTCGCGAAAGTGCCTGACGCGCTTCCGCTTGATATGGCCGCGGCCTCGACGTTTCATGGGTTCACCGCCTATTACCTCGCGAATGATGTCGCGCGCCTAGCACCAGGAATGACGTGCCTGGTGCACGCCGCTTCCGGTGGCATCGGACAGATCCTGATCCAACTCGCGAAGCGCGCCGGTGCTCGCGTGTTCGCGACCACGAGTACGAACGAAAAAGAGGAAGTAGCGCGGCAGCGCGGCGCGGACGTTATGCTGCTCTACGACGATGGGCGTTTTGCCGACGCGATACGCGACGCGACTCACGGCGCCGGAGTCGATGTCGTGTTCGATCCGATCGGAAAGGCCACGCTGCGCGACAGCTTCCGCGCGAGCCGCCGCCGCGGCCTCGTCATCACCTACGGTAGCGTGTCTGGATCGATAGGCGATCTCGACCCGATCGAGCTGGGTGAAGCCGGCTCGCTGTTCCTCACACGCCCGCGGCTTGCAGATCACCTCGCCGATTCAACAACGATCCGCCGCCGTGCCGAAGACATCTTCTCGGCCATGCTCGACGGGTCGCTCAAAGTGACGATCGGTGGCCGTTATACTTTCGATACGGTCGAAAAAGTGCATTCGGCACTCGAAGACCGGCGCATGATAGGCAAGCCGCTGCTGATCATCGCCGCGCACTGACGAGCTCAGCGTGCGCTGCCATTCCCGGCGCCGCGGCAGACAATCCGGCAGGGCCCGATTTTGCAACGCGTGAGCTACCATGATCCCATTTTCAATACTGGACCTCGCACCGATCGTCCGCGGGAGCGATGCAGCACAGGCTTTCCGCAACTCGCTCGATCTCGCTCAACGCGCGGAGCGCTGGAAATACCGCCGTTTCTGGCTTGCCGAGCACCACAATATGACCGGTATCGCGAGCGCCGCCACTTCGGTCGTCATCTGTTACATCGCCGGAGGCACCCAGACGATCCGCGTTGGCGCAGGCGGAATCATGCTGCCGAATCATTCGCCGCTCGTGATCGCCGAGCAGTTCGGGACACTGGAGTCCCTCCACCCGGGTCGCATCGATCTGGGCGTGGGGCGCGCGCCCGGAAGTGACATGCGAACGGCGCGCGCGTTGCGCCGTGATCCTGAAGCCGGGGATAACTTTCCGCAGGAGATTCTGGAGCTGCAAGCATTACTCGGTGAGGTCCAGCCGAACCAAGCCGTACGCGCGGTTCCCGGCTCAGGCCTCAGGGTGCCGATCTGGATACTCGGATCGAGCCTCTTTGGTGCACAGCTCGCAGCGGCCCTTGGGCTGCCGTTCGCGTTTGCGTCTCATTTCGCGCCGGACGCTTTGATGCAGGCGCTGCAGATCTACCGCGCCAAGTTTCAGCCTTCGGCGCAGCTCGAGGAGCCTTATGCGATGGTCGGCGTCAACGTGTTCGCAGCCGATACCGACGAGGAGGCGCGGCGTCTGTTCACGTCCGTGCAGCAGCAGTTCATCAATTTGCGCCGCGGCACCCCAGGGCAGCTTCAGCCGCCGTTGGACGACATTCGCAGTTATGGGTCGTCGTCGGAACGTGCGGAAGTCGAGCATGCGCTCAAGTACTCCATGGTCGGCTCACCGAATACGGTGCGCGCGGGACTCGAAGCATTTATCGATATGACCCGCGCGGACGAGCTCATGGTCACGGCACTGATCTATGACCATGCTGCACGTTTGCGTTCATTCGAAATTACCGCAGCGCTGCGGGAGGATATGGTTGAAATGCTGTGACGAAGGGACGGTGCGGCAGGGAAGCGGCGTGAACGGACCGAGGTCAACGCGCTGGGGTCGCTAGCCTAGAAGCATTCACCTCGGAATTATCTTCATCTTGCGGCCAAAGCGGACACACTGGATGCGCCGTGAGCAGCTCAGTACACTCTTTGGCGGGTAACGGCCGCGAGAAGTAGAAGCCCTGCATTTCGTCGCAGCCGTTAGCGGCCAGGAAATCGAGCTGGGCTTTGTTTTCAACTCCTTCCGCCACGACCTTCAGGCGCAACGCATGCGCCATGGTGATCACCGCATGCGCAATCGATGCATCGTCCTGGTCGCCCGGCAGCCCCGTCACGAACGAGCGGTCAATTTTGAGCGAGTCGATCGGCAAGCGCTTGAGGTAGCTCAGGCTCGAATACCCGGTACCGAAATCGTCGATCGCGATATGCACGCCGAGGGCTTTGAGCTCGCGCAGCGTCGTGCTTGTCGCTTCCACGTTGTGCATCGCCGTGCTCTCGGTAATTTCGAGCTCGAGCAGGTGAGGCGGGACCCCATGTTCACGGAGCGCCCGCATGACAGTTTCTGCAATGTCGCGCTGGAGAAACTGTTTCGCCGAGATATTGACTGCAACCGGAACTGCGGTGTGACCGCTCTCGTCCCATGCTCGCAGCTGCGCACAGGCGCTGCGCAGAACCCACTCACCAATGCCGATGATGAGGCCCGTCTCTTCCGCCAATGGAATGAATTCCACTGGGGAAACCAGCCCGCGTTCAGGATGACACCAGCGGATCAGCGCTTCGACGCCGACGATCGATCCGCCGATCAGCTCGATTTTGGGCTGATAGTAGAGTGTGAACTCATTTCGCTCGAGCGCCCTGTGCAGGTCGCTCTCCAGCGCGAGTCTCTCGAGCGCACTGGAATTCATTTCGCCGTTGTAATACTGATAGTTGTTCTTTCCCTGCTCTTTTGCGTGATGCATTGCGGCGTCGGCATTCTTGAGCAGGCTTTCCGCGTCGCCGCCGTCCAGCGGATAGACTGCAATACCGATGCTTGCACTGACCACGATCTCGGCGGCATCCACCACGAACGGCTCCGAAAGAGCCTCGAGAATACGCCGCGCGACCTTCGCGGCATCCTCCGTCTGCTCAACGGAGAGCAGCACGGTGAACTCGTCCCCACCGGGGCGCGCGACGCACTGATGTATGCCGTCGAGGTCATCACGAGCGACGTAATCGGTCGCACGCAGCGATTTTGACAGTCGGCTCGCAGCATCCTTCAGAAGAAGGTCGCCGCCGCCATGGCCGAGCGTTTCATTGACCCGCTTGAACCGATCGAGATCGAGAGACAGTACGACGAGCCCGTGTCCCCCACGCTGCGCGCAGGCTATGGCGTGGCTCAACTGCTGCTTGAACAAGTGTCGGTTGGGCAAACCGGTCAGGCTGTCATAGAGCGCAAGCTGGCGAATCTGCTCGGCCGCGCGCTTGCGTTCGGTGATGTCCTGCGTGGTACCCTGCATGCGCACGGGTGTACCAGTGGCATCGCAATGGACTTCGCCCTGTTCGTGGACGACGCGAATGCTCCCGTCGGGTCGAACCACTCTGAAATCCACGTTGAAAGGCTGTTGCCGGTGCAGCGCGATATACATCGCGTCCTTCACGAGCCGTCTGTCATCGGGGTGCACGACTTCCAGGAATGACCCGTACGCTCCGGAGAACCGCTGCGCGCTGAGACCGATGATGCGATAGATTTCTTCCGACCGCTGTACCTCGCCGGTCGTGACGTGCCATTCCCAATTTCCAAGCTGCGCGATGCGCTGCGCATTGATGAGCCGCGCCTGACTTTGCGTGAGGTCGAGAAACGCACGATTTGCACGCAGGATATAGCGCACTCTGTGCCCTAACATCGGCCACGGAATCGGCTTGGTTATAAAGTCCGTCGCGCCGACCTCGTACGCGCGATTGATCGAATACGGATCATCCAACCCGGTCATCATCAGCACGGGAACGTGGTCTCCACCTGCCAGGTGGCGCAATGCCGCACACGTGCCGAACCCGTCGAGAGAGCTCATTTGTACGTCCAGGAGCACGATGTCCGGCCGCAACCTCTCGAAAGCCGCGACGCCTGCGAGCCCATCGGCTTGCTCTTCGACTCTGAACCCGGCCTGCTCGAGCGTCTCCCGCGCAAGAAGGCGTATCGCCGCGTCGTCGTCGATGACGAGAACCAGCGGTTGATCGGGCATAGTCATGCTGATCTATTCAGCCGCTGAGGTTTCACGCGGCGGCGCTTTGCTGCGTCAGTGCGGCCTGCACGCGCGCAAATTCGCCATCGATCTGGGCCATCGATGACTCGGTTTCTCCCAGTTGGCCTGCCTGCGCTTGCGCTTCCAATGCCTTACAGAGCTCAGCGAGCTTTACGGCACCGAGGTTGGCGCTGCTCGACTTGAGCTTGTGTACGGCGCGCAGCAGGGCAGTGTCGTCCCCTGTGCCTATAGAGCCGCGCATGGTCTGCAGCAGCTCGGGCCCGTCCGCGAGAAAGATCGACACGACCTTGTGCAGCAGGTTGGGCGCCCCAGGCCGTTGCAGTCGCCGGATGTTATCGAGTACCGCGATATCCAGCGTCGAATCCGACGGCTCCGATTGTGGCACGACGAAGTCATTGCTTTCGCATTTGATCCACTTCACGAGAACATTCCAGAGCTGCTCCTCCTTGAACGGCTTGGCGAGATAATCGTCCATACCCGAGGTGAGACACCGTTCGCGATCGCCTTTTATGGCGTTCGCCGTGAGCGCGACGATCGGAATGCGCGTCGCGCTCGTCCCGCCCACGGCCTCCATTTCTCTGAGCTTGCGAGTTGCCTCGAAGCCATCCATCTCCGGCATCTGGCAGTCCATCAGGATCAGATCGAAACGCTCGCGTTGAACCGCGCTCACGGCTTCGCGCCCGTTCTTCGCGACCTGTGCTTCGCAACCGAAGCTTTCGAGCATCGCGACGGCGAGCTCCCAGTTGACCGGAGCGTCTTCTGCCACGAGCACCCGTGCAGCGAGGCGGCGGCGCTCTTCACGCACGGCAGCGGGCGTCTGCATAACGGCTGCCGCGAGCTTCCCACGCATGCTGAACGTAAAGCACGATCCTTCGCCGAGCGTGCTGCGCACGGCGATCGTGCCCCCCATGAGCTCCACGAGCTGTTTCGAAATGGCAAGGCCGAGGCCGGTGCCACCGTATTTGCGCGTCGTCGAGCTGTCTGCTTGAGTGAAGGACTGGAAAAGCGATCCCACCTTGTCCGGGTCCACGCCGATGCCGGTGTCCGCGACAGAGATAAGAAGCGAGCAGGCCGGTGCACCAACATGCGCAGCTTCTTGCGTCACCTGCTCGACATTGACGGTCACTTCACCGCGCTGCGTGAACTTGATTCCGTTGCTGACCAGGTTGTTCAAGACCTGCCTTATGCGCCCCGGGTCGCCTTCGATCCACCGAGGAACTCCGGAACCGATGTGACACGTCAGTGTGAGGGTCTTGCTTTGCGCGCGTTGCGTGAACAGCTCCGCGACGCTCTGCACAAGCGCGTGGAGATCGAATGGAATGACCTCGAGCTCGAGCTTGCCCGCTTCGATCTTCGAGAAATCCAGAATGTCATTGATGATCTCGAGCAGCGATTCGCCGGATTGATGTATGGCCTGCGCAAAGCGTCTCTGCTTTTCACCGAGCTCGGTGCCCAGAAGGAGCTCGCTCATACCCAGAATGCCGTTCATGGGCGTGCGGATTTCATGACTCATGTTGGCCAGAAAGCGGCTCTTCAACTGGTTCGCCTGTTCTGCCCGGATCTTCTCGCGAGTCAGATCTTCCGCGTGCCGGCGCTCAGTGACATCGCGCATGTTCACGACGATGCCCTCAACGGCGGAATTGAGCAGCATGTTGGCCACGGTCGCTTCTAGGTACTTAGGGGCACCTTCACCTGCGCAGCGAAACTCAAGGGTCGGTCCGACCCCAGGCCTTCCGGCACTGGCCTCGAGTGCGCGCGTCATGGCTTCCACGTCGCGCGGGTGGACGCACCAGAGCGGAGACTTGGCGACGAGAGCTTCCGGCGTGAATCCGAGCACACGCTCGACCGACGGACTCGCGTAGCGCACCTGGAGATTTGCGTCCAGAACTATCACCGCATCGGAAGCGTGCTCGATCAGCGATCTAAAATGAGCCTCGCTTCGCGCGACGTCGGCGCGCGCCTGACGCAGGCGTTCCTCGCGCGAATACACTTCCCTCGTCATGAATTCGAAGCGCTCTGCAAGCTGACCGATCTCGTCGCCGCGCGACGGCATTTCGTGGCCGGCGCTGCGATCGCTCGCGGTGTTGGACGCCTCGTGGGTCAGAGTCCCGCGGCTCAATGCCTGCGTAGCGGCAGCCAGACCTCCAAGCGGCCCCACGATGACGCGTCGGAAGAACACCGTGATTGCGATGGCGGCGAGCGCGAAGATCGCGACAAAGATGCCGGTGACGAGCAGTGCACTGTGCTGGCCGGCCGAGAACACGGCTCCAGCAGGGACGTACACGATCTGAGACCCCACCACTTCGTCCATACGCCAGCCGAATCCGTGAGTGTCGCCATACCTTTTCACCATGCTCGCGGGCGCAACGGCCGGCGTGCTATGGCATGCGAGGCACGTTTCCGATTTGATGCGTATGGGGCGTGCCGTGAAGAACACATCACTCCCGTCGACCTGGTGAAAACCGGTCTGCTCATGCAGCGCGGGTTCCCGCCGAAACCGGTCTACCAGAGCGGCTTCGAAGGCATCCGCTTTATCCAAAGGATTGGTCGGGTTGAGCGTGGCCTCTTTATAGCGGAAACTTTGGTAATCCTTGTCGTTGCGGAAAAACTCGAACACACGGCGGGCGGAGTACCCGGGCACTGTTTCACTAATGAACTCGGTGCGCTGGTCGAGCAGCGGCTTGACGTGTGTGTTGATGTTCTCGGTCGTGTACTGCCTCACCGAGTTCATGGTCTTCAACAGGATCTGAGCCTTGGATACGACCTCGCGCTCGGCCTTGTTTTGGAGCGCTTCGGAAAGCGCGAACCAGCTGAGTACCATCCCAGCCAGGAATACCAGCGCCAAAAGCAGCGTGAACTTCGCGCCCAGGCTGAGCCGCTGGAAGATTCTCATCACGATCTTTCTCGGGAGGGTTTAGTCAGTGCCCACTTATTATTAATTTCTTTCAGAATCAAGCTACTTGGGACGTTCGATCCTGGGGAGTTATACAGGCAGGGCGGTGAGTACCATAGGAAACTTGGCACGCTGGCCCGTTTGCTAGATTGACGTGCTGCTTGGAAGGACTGGGCGCTCCACCCGTAAGGTGCGCCGAGGACCGTTCGCCTGCGGTGTCTGCCCGACGCGCTGAAAGATGCTCGGCGCGAGGCTCGGCGACAGTGGACTTGCCTTGAGGCGGGTCTATCCGCGGCCGGTGATCGCGAGGAGCGCCTCGCCGTAGCGTTCGAGCTTGCGTGCACCAACCCCCGATATGCCGCGCAGATCTTCCAGCGTCTGTGGCTGCGCAGCGGCGATTGACTGGAGGGTGGCGTCATGAAAGATCACGTATGCGGGAACACCGTGCTCGCGTGCCAGCGCAAGCCGCCAGTTCCGCAGCGCTTCCAGCAACGGGCCTTCGTTTGCGTGCTGCGCAAGCCCCGGCGCTGCCGCGCTGCGACGACGGTCGCGTCTGCGCGGCGCTGCGACTTCTTCGCGGAACGAGACCCTGACGTGATTTTTGAGCAGACCGCGCGCCGATTCAGTGAGCTTGAGCGCGCCATAGGCTTCGCTGTCCGCTTCGAGATAACCCAGTGCAATCAACTGCCGAAATACCGCCCGCCACTGCTTGTCCGAGAGATCCGCGCCGATCTTCCACGTCGTGAGCTCGTCGTGCTTGAAGCGCTGGACGCGCTCGGTGGGATGGCCACGCAGGACGTCAATTACGTGCCCCGCCCCGAAGCGCTGGCCGGTGCGATAAACGCACGACAGCGCCTTCTGGGCCGCTTCGGTCCCATCCCATACACGCGGCGGATTCGCGCACACGTCGCAGTTGCCGCATGGGCTACTCGCTTCGCCGAAATAATCGAGCAGGCGCACGCGCCGGCACCCGGCGGTCTCCGCCAAGCCTACCAGCGCGTCCAGCTTGCTGTACAACACGCGCTTGAATAGCTCATCGGCCTCCGATTGGGCAATCATCCGCCGCTGCTGAACGACATCGCCGAGCCCATACGTCATCCATGCGTCTGCCGGCAAGCCATCGCGGCCGGCGCGGCCGGTTTCCTGATAGTAGGCTTCGATACTTTTCGGCAGATCAAGGTGCGCAACGAATCGCACATCCGGCTTGTCGATGCCCATCCCGAATGCGATGGTGGCGACGATTACCACCCCGTCTTCGTTGACGAAGCGCTCCTGGTGCAACGCACGCGTGTGCTGGTCCAGTCCTGCGTGATACGGCAGCGCGCGAATGCCGAGGTCCGCAAGCCACCAGGCAGTCTCATCCACCTTTCTGCGCGATAGACAGTAGACGATTCCAGCTTCCCCCGGATGTCGGCTGCTGAGGAAATCAACCAGCTGATCGCGCGCGTTTTGCTTTTCAACAATTTCGTAACGGATGTTTGGCCGGTCAAAGCTCGAGATGAAAATACGTGCTTCATCGAGTTGCAGGCGGCTCACGATTTCGGCGCGTGTGACCTCGTCAGCTGTTGCCGTGAGCGCTATGCGCGGAACGCCGGGGAAGCGCTCGTGCAGCACTGACAGCTGGATGTACTCCGGCCTGAAATCGTGCCCCCATTGCGAGACGCAATGCGCTTCGTCGATAGCGAACAAAGCGACCTTCGAGCGCGACAGGAGCTCGAGGAAACGAGGTGTAACCAGACGCTCGGGCGCGACATAAAGCACATCCAGCCTGCCGGCAGCGAAAGCACGCTCGGTCGCCAACGCAGTTTCCTGATCGAGCGACGAGTTCAGCACCGCAGCCTGGACTCCCGCCTCGGTAAGCGCCGCCACCTGATCGTGCATCAATGCGATCAGCGGGGACACGACCACCGCGCAACCTTCACGCATCAACGCCGGAATCTGGTAGCACAGCGACTTGCCGCCCCCGGTGGGCATCAGCACCAGCGCGTCTCCGTTGGCTACCACATGCTCGATGATCTCGGATTGCGCACCGCGAAATTCGTTATAACCAAAGACGGTGTTCAGGAGTGAGAGCGCGGAGGGCATAAAGGAAGCACACGAGAGTTAGCGGTTATCGAAGCACAAACATCTATGCCTGCACCAAGCAACGATCAGGGCGCTCGCGATTTTATTCGAACGCGCAACCGCCGTACGTTAGAGAAAATATTTCATATAAGATTGCGGCAAAGCAATGAGGAGGAAAAAATGAGGAGGAAGATTCTCGGGCTCGCGTGTGTCTCAGCGTTGCTGGGGCTGCACGTTCAATCAGCAAGCCTCGCACAGACGTATCCCACAAAGCCCATACGCGTCATCATCGCGCAAGCTCCGGGCAGTGCAACCGACGTCGTAACCCGGATTATCGGCAACAAGCTTCAGGAAAGTCTGGGGCAACCTTTGGTCATCGACGCGCGTCCGGGTGCAGGCGGCACGCTCGGCACGGATATCGCTGCCAAGGCCGCCCCCGATGGCTATACGCTTTTCATGGCGAACAACTCCACGCATGGTTCCAACCCCGCGCTTTACGCGAAACTCCCGTACGACGCAGTTCGGGATTTCTCACCTATCATATTCGCGGCAGCGACGCCCTATGTGTTGTCAGTCCATCCCTCGTTGCCGGTCAGGACGGTTAAACAGCTGATCGCGCTGGCAAAGTCGAAGCCCGGGCAGATCAATTACGCGTCTGCGGGGAACGGCAGCACTCATCATCTTGCCGGCGAGTTGCTCAAGACGATGGCCGGAATCGATATGGTCCACGTGCCCTACAAGGGAACGACGCCGGCGATCAGCGCTTTGCTCGGTGGGGAGGTATCGGTGATGTTTGCAACCGTCACGGGCATTCAGCCGCACGTTAAAACGGGCAGAGCCAAAGCGCTCGCGGTGACCACGGCAAAACGTTCCAGCATGATGCCGGAAGTGCCTACTGTTTCCGAGGCAGCGCTGCCAGGATTCGAGATGCTGTCGTGGTTCGGCCTGCTCGCCCCTGCTGGGACTCCGGCCACGATCGTGACGCGCATGAACACCGAGACAGCACAGGCACTGGCACTGTCCGACGTTAAGTCCGCGCTTGCAGCGCAAGGGCTCGAAGCGATGTCGGGCACCCCGGATCAGTTCGGAGATTACATCAAGCGCGAAATCGCCAAGATCACGAAGATTGCAAAGGCAGCCGGGGTGAAGGCTGAATAGCGACCGCGCGACGCAATAGCGCGAGTCTTACGCTCGTGTTTTGCGTCCCGCGTCGCGCGGTGCGATAGGCGCGAGTTCAGTCAGCAAACGGTCAACGAGCGTCTGCGCGACCGTGAAGGCAATCGCCGTGGTTTCCGCGTCGAGGTTTTTCGCGTGTCTTTCGACATAGACGACGCACTTGAAGACATCAGGCGCTTCGAAAGCGGCAACCGCGCCTTTGAGCGAATGCGCCTGCTCGGCCACCCGCTTTAGATCGTTTTTGTTGAGCGCAGTGCTGATCGAGGTCAAGAGTTGTGGTGCCGTACGCGTGAAGACCCGCGCAACTTCACCCAGAAGGGACTCATCGTCTCCAAATCGCGCCCGCGTCGTGTTGATGTCGAGAAGCGGTGCACCGTTCTCGCGCCGCCCCGTGACGGCGTCCATAGCGTCACCACACACCTTTTCGGCAAGCAGCAAGGCGCGGCGGTTTGCAAGCTCTTTCTGGCTGGAACGTAGAGCAAGCATGTTGCTCACGCGAACGCGCAGCTCTGCGAAATCGAAAGGCTTTGTCAGAAAATCGTTGATACCTGCTTGATGCGCGCTGTTGCGGATTTCTCGATCGGCATTCGCCGTCACCATGAGTATGGGTGTCTCGGCCTTTCCCGCCAGCCCGCGCAGCAAACGCGTGAACTCGATGCCGTTGAGTTGCGGCATCATATAACTGATGACGATGAGGTCAGGGTCGTTCGATTTACACCATGCCAGAGCGTCGGATGCGCGAGCGAAAGTACGCACATTGCAGTCCGGGAGCTTCTCCATGAACTGCTTGAGCACGGTCAGGCTGACCGGCTCGTCATCGACTATGATGATCTCCATCTGCATTTGTGGTGTCCCTTGCAAACCGATATCGTTCGAATCGGAAACTCTGTTCTCTCAGACGCATGCAAAGTTTAGGGGTGCCTGTTGAATTCCCTGCGGAAATTCGACACGGTCGTCAGTCGATAAGCCGATCGTGGCCGCACGGCGAACGGACACGCGCGCAAGGTCAGTTACTGACGCATTACGTCATCATCTCATCTCATCTACTCTGCATTCCCATTGAGGCAATGACAGGAACAAGAAACGACCTTACATTCGCATCGTTGCGATCGCTCAGCGAGCGCGTGCGTCACCCGGCGTAACCCGCGGGGTCAAAGCCCCGATACAAAAACGCAAGGATTTTGCTCGTGTCCGCTAATGGCGTGAAGAAGAACTTAGCTGCTTGCCTGATGCTGCTACTGCCAATGTGCGGCATGGCCGTAGCACAACGTTATCCACAGCGCCCCATCCGTATGGTGGTCGGGCTGCCCCCCGGCGGCAGCACCGACGTCATGGCACGGCTGGTCTCGAGCAAGCTGACCGAGCGGCTAGGGCAACAGGTGGTCGTGGATAACCGGCCCGGCGCGAACGGAATTATCGGTATCCAGCTCGTCGTGAATTCGCAGCCCGATGGTTACACGCTGATCATGGCCGCGGGTTCGTTCGGGACGCTGAGCAGTCTCTATCCGAAACTGCCGTTCGACCTGCAGAAGGACCTCGCGCCGATCGCGCTAGTCGGCACTTCGCCTTACGTCGTCGTAGTGCAGCCGTCGCTACCAATGAGGACCGTGGCTGACTTAATCGCGTATGCCAAGGCGAATCCAGGCAAGCTCAATTACGCTGCATCGACACCAGGATCGTTACAGCGTCTTTCAGGCGAGCTTCTCAAACGCACCGCCGGTTTCGACATGCTTTACGTTCCGTACAAGGGTACCGGCGCAATGATGCCGGATCTGCTCGGCGGCCGCCTGCATTTGGTTATAGACAACGTGTTGATCCTGGCGCCGTTTATCCGCAACGGGACGGTGCGCGGCCTCGGCGTGACGAGCTCGAAACGCTCGGTTCTCTTCCCTGAGCTGCCAACGCTGGCTGAGACCGGCGTTCCCGGATTCCACGCAGTGGGTTGGTTCGGCGTCTTTGCTGCAGCAAAGACGCCTCCAGCCATTATCGGCAGGCTGCACGCAGAAACCTCATCGATCATGAAGGACGCCGAAATGCGCGAGCGTCTTCTCGCCCAAGGCGCCGAAGCACTATCGGGAACGCCGGATGATCTGGGCCGCTACCTCGCACGCGAAATCGAAATCTGGGGCAAGGTAGTCAGGGAAGCGTCTGTGAAAGTCGAGTAGCGTCGACCCATCAACACGCGCGGACGCGAAAGGCGCCGATAGAGCCACGACGCCCGCCGCGTCATCGAGGCCCGTGCTCTAGTCGGCTTGGACGCCGTGTCACCGCTACCGCCGCGTTGGTTCCACCGCAATCTCAACTCGGTGCACAGCGCGCACCGAGATTGTCCGCTACTCAGGTTTCAGAGCTTGGCGCCGTAATTAAAGCGGCGCATCAGGAGTTGCGGATTATTTGCCGTCCCGCGCCCGGTCCGCCGCAGCTTCAGTCCTGTGTTTGGCACGCGAGGCCGCTGCCTGGGTCTTGTGCTTGGCCCTTCTCGCCGTACGTTTAACCTTCCTTTTGCCCTTTCGCACTTCCTGCTTGACGCCGGGATCCGCCCTGACCTCATCCGTGCGCGTCACCTCGGTAGCGAACGCGCCGAGTGAGCTGGTGGCAAATATTGCGGCAACGCTCAGAGCAATCAACTTCTTCATTTGGTTTCTCCCCGACAAGTTTGAGCCCTATTGGCTGGGCAGTGCCGTGCAAACGCTGCGCCTGAAAAGCCTTCGCGCATTTTACTACCGTCTTGGGACAAATGCCTCTTCGGCGAATGACGCACGCATAGTCGGCATGACCACTGCATAAGACCGCACGCGCTGCGTGACTACAACTGGCCGAGTGAAAGGCGAAGCTGAGAATGAAATACGCTATATTCAAGGACGACAATGGCTATTGGTGCTGGCGCCTCATCGCGGCTGACGACGCGCATATAGCGCTGGGCGGAAAACGCTACCGGACTCAGGGAGAATGCCTGGCTGCCGTCGCGCAAGTCAAGCAATCGACCGACAGCCAAATCGAGCTTAGCCGTGAGAAGTCAGCTGAGTGAGGGCCTGACGGAGCGTTTGGAAATTAGCCTGGCCTCGGTCAGGTGCGCGCAGGAGCGCCCAGCACGCCTACGCTTCCCGCTCCAGAACCCGTAAGTTTTCGCTCCGCTGGATAACCAGCGAGGTAAAGCGCGCTCAGGTGGATTCGCCAGGCTTCGTGCGGGGTTCGGTCTGTCTATGCAGATTAGACGCCGGCGCCGGCGCGTTTTTTGTCGTCCAGTCGTCCAGTGCAAGATATCCGTGCCGCATCGCGTCTGCTATGCAGTCAGTTCGGCTACGGAAACTCTGCGAGGACGGATTTAAAACGCCTTCGGGAGTCGTGTGCTGCCACCCCCACAGCCCGAAGGCATCCTGAGAGAAACGCCAGTTATCCATAACAGGCGCGTATCCCATTTGCGGGCTTACCTGCGCCTGTCGTTCGTCGTTCCCCCGCCGCCACCGCGGTACGGTCGAGCACGACGAGCTTGCGCTTGTCTCGGCGGATAGTTCCGGTCTCGCTCATTTCTTTGAGCACGCGGCTAACCATCTCTCGGGAGGCGCCCACCATAGCCGCGATTTGCTCGGTGCCCAACTCAACGCGCCATTCGCAGTTCGTTTCGTGTCCGTTCTCGAGCAGGACACGCGCAACACGCCCATAGACGGTCATCATCGCAAGTCCTTCAATTTTGCGGTGAGCATCCGTCAGACGCGCCAGCGTGCTGCGCAGTAGGAGCATCGCTGCGCCGGCGTTCTGCTGCAAACACTCGAGCAGTCGTTTTCGGGGCATGTACAAGATCTCGCAGCGTTCCTGCGATTCGACGGTGACGCAGCAAGGGCCGCCATCGAGGAGCCCCATCTCGCCGAAGAACTGGTTCGGGCCGAGCACTTCGACGATGAATTCACGCGAATCGACGCTATCGATCAGGACGCGCACGTGGCCGGACAGGATCAAGTACAGACCTTCCGCATTCTCTCCCGAGCGCAAGATGAGCGAGCGCGCGAGGTAAGTGCGACGTTGCGTCGAGGGCAGCAGCGCGGCGAACTGATCGTCGGACAGCACGGACAAGAGTGGCAGGTTTTTCAGCAACATCTATCTCTCTCCCAGCAGAGCAGATAGAACGGCTGAGAGCGACAATCGTTTGCCGCTTTTTTGTAACAATTTGTGTCGCCCCCATCGCGCAATCCGCGTGCCCGCGGGCATGCCGCAGCGAAAACGATTGCTGCTAGAATGCAGGTTGGCAACTTTGAAAGGAGGTGATCCTGTGAGAAATCAAGAAGGCAATGTCGACCTGCACGGCTCTGACAGCGGATCAACCCGCAACGTTAGGATGCTCGACGGCCACTAAGGTCGACGTGCCTCACGCAGTACCGGCGCCCCACAGATGAATGTCTGCGGGGCGCTTTCATTTGGCGCCAGCGCCTACCTTGCACAGTCGGAGGCCATGTCATGCCCGTTTTGAGGTTGTTCGTAGCGCTCATTGCTCTGCTGCTCACGCTCACCAATACCGCTGCGGTCGCGCAGAAGCCCGGTCCGTATCCCCAACGGCCGGTCCGGTTGCTTGTGCCGTATGCGCCCGGTGGCGCCACGGACATTACGGCACGTTTGCTCGCAACGAAGCTCAACGAGCTTTGGGGCGTCGGGGTGGTCGTCGACAATCGATCGGGCGCTTCGGGCAACATTGCTCTGGAGGTAGCGGCGCGTGCAACGCCCGACGGCTACACACTGCTCGTCGGCAACGTATCGACCAATGCGATTAACGAAACGACTTTTGGGAAGACACTCAGCATCAAGCCCTCTCGCGATCTGACAGGCGTGACGAATCTGATCGAGCTGCCGCACGTTTACGCGGTAAGTCCTGGGGTGGTTGCGTCGAGTCTGAAAGAGCTCGTGGATCATGTTCGCCGCACTGGCGCGAAACTCAACTATGGCTCTGCCGGTGTGGGTACCTATCCGCACCTCGACGTGGCGCGCTTTCTGCGCATTGCGCACATAGAGATGACGCATGTACCGTACAAGTCAGGGGGTGCCGGGATGATTACCGGAATACTCGGCAACGAGGTTCAGCTCATCATGGTGAACCTCGCATCTTCCATTCCGCATATACGCGCGGGCCGCATCAAAGCCCTCGCCACCACCTGGCCTACACGGCGCGCCGAGCTCCCCGACGTTCCGACCATGGCCGAATCCGGTTTCCCGGGTATCGGCACCAACGCTTGGAACGGACTCTTCGCGCCAGCCGGGATTTCGCGTGTTTTACTCGGTCAAATTCACGCCACTGTGGTGAAAAGCATGGAGACACCCGAGATGAAAGCGACATTCGGCAAGCAGCTCATGTCCGTCATCGTCAACAAGTCGCCGGCCGATTATCAGACATTCGTCGAGAAGGAGGTCAGAAAATGGTCTCGAGTGATCATCGACAACGACATCAAAGTCGAATGAATCCAGAGAACGCGCGGTAGCCGCTCCTGGTGTACGCCCCGCGGTGAAACGATACAGATAGGCCGCTGACTCACAACCTTCCGACTGGTACTGCCGTTGCGTCACCGCCAACATAAAGAGGCACACGAATGACTCCCCCTGCTTCAGCGTTACGAGCCGACAATGGACACGGCGATGCGCACCTCCGCCCGCTGCCCGACCTGACCTTTGAGAACACATTCGTCGGCGCGCTGCCTGCCGACCCGATTCTGCGTAATGTGCCTCGTCAGGTGCAGCACGCGAGCTATACCCGGGTCGATCCCACTGCGGTGCGTGCGCCACAGCTGCTCGCGTGGGCTGACGACGTCAGCGAAATGCTCGGCGTCTCGCGTCCGACTTCCGCTTCAGGCATCGAGGCCCAGGTTCTCGGCGGCAATAAGGTGCTTGCAGGTATGCAGCCTTACGCAGCACGCTACGCCGGACATCAGTTCGGACACTGGGCGGGGCAACTCGGCGACGGCCGCGCGATTACTCTTGCTGAAGTGATTGCCGTCGACAGCAATCGCTACGAGCTCCAGTTGAAAGGCGCAGGCCGAACTCCGTATTCGCGCACAGCCGATGGCCGCGCGGTTCTGCGCTCCTCCGTGCGCGAATTCATGTGCAGCGAGGCCATGCACTATCTCGGCGTGCCGACGACGCGCGCCTTGAGCCTGGTCGCAACCGGCGAAACGGTCGTGCGCGATATGTTCTACGACGGCAACCCGAAAGCCGAGCCGGGCGCGATCGTATGCCGCGTCGCCCCATCATTCGTGCGCTTCGGCAATTTTCAGATCCACGCTGCGTATGAAGAGCTCGACGAGCTGAAACGCCTCGCCGATTACATCATCAAAATTCATTTTCCCGAGCTTGGTACGCCATCGCCTGCGGTCTATGCGCGCTGGTTCGAAGAAATCTGCAAGCGCACCGGTGCACTGATGGCGCACTGGATGCGGGTGGGCTTCGTGCACGGCGTTATGAACACCGACAATATGTCGATCCTCGGACTCACCATAGACTACGGTCCTTATGGCTGGCTCGAAGGGTACGATCCGGCCTGGACCCCGAATACGACCGATGCGCAGGGACGCCGTTATGCCTATGGCAATCAACCCAAAATCGGTTTGTGGAACGTAGTGCAGCTCGCAAATGCATTGGTCCCGCTGGTCGGCGACAAAGCCCCGCTGGAAGCGGCATTGGCTGCTTACGGAGACACATTCGCGACGAACTGGCGCCGCACGCTCGGCGATAAATTAGGGTTCTCTGCCCTTGAGGGCGAAGCCGACGACAAACTGGTGAACGATATGTTCGAACTGATGCAAGCGGTCGAGACTGATATGACTTTGTTTTTCCGTTTTCTGGCCCACGTTCCAACCGAGGCTTCTGCTGAAACAAGCGACGACCGGTCTTTGGTTGAACCGCTGTGCCGCGCGTTTTATAGCGAGGACGCGTTTGTAAGTCTGCACGTGGACCGCCTGGCGGCTTGGCTACGCCGCTACATTGAGCGAGTGAGACAGGATGCAACCCCCGACTTCGCGCGACGTGAGCGTATGGACCGTGCGAATCCCAAATACGTTTTGCGTAATTATCTGGCTCAGCAAGCAATCGACTCGCTCGAAAAAGGTGATTCATCAGTGCTCGAGCGCGTGATGTCCGTGCTGCAGCATCCGTACGACGATCAGCCCGAGCACGAAGAGCTCGCGGAGCGCCGACCCGAATGGGCGCGGCACAAGCCGGGCTGCTCGGCGTTGTCTTGCAGTTCTTAGGGAAGTGTCAGAAGTTTTCGAAAGGAATACCGCGGCAGCGGGCGTGAGCAGCAGCCAGCCGTAAACAACTTTTCCGACGCCCGAAATCAATGATCAACGATCTCTGGTACAAAAACGCCATCATTTACTGCCTGTCCGTGGGCACCTACATGGATGCCAATGCGGACGGCATCGGCGATTTTCAAGGCCTGATGCGCCGACTCGACTACCTGCATGGGCTCGGCATAACCGCGGTGTGGCTGATGCCGTTTCAATCCTCGCCGTGCCGTGACGATGGTTACGACGTCTCCGATTATTACAGCGTGGATCCGCGCTACGGCACACTGGGCGATTTCGTAGAGTTCACCCATGCCGCGAAACAACGCGGCATCCGCGTCATCATCGATCTCGTCGTGAATCACACGTCTAACGAACATCCGTGGTTCCAGGAAGCGCGACGCGATCCCAATTCCAGATACCGCAACTGGTACGTCTGGTCGAAAAAGAAACCACAGCACGCTGGGCAGGGCATGGTATTTCCGGGCGTGCAGAAGACGACATGGACTTACGACAAGGAGGCGCGGCTTTACTATTTCCACCGCTTCTATGATTTCCAGCCGGACCTCGACACGTCCAATCCGGAAGTCCAGGCGGAGATTCTGAAGATCATGGGTTTCTGGATCCAGCTCGGTGTATCCGCCTTTCGCATGGACGCCGTGCCGTTCGTCATCGGCACGAAAGGCGCTAACGTCCGCAAATCGATCGAGCAATACGACATGTTGCGCACACTGCGTGAATTTCTGCAGTGGCGCCTTGGGGATTCGATCATTCTCGCAGAAGCCAATGTACTCCCGGAAACGGATATGGAGTACTTTGGTGACGATGGCGAGCGCATGCAGATGATGTTCAATTTTCAGGTCAATCAGAACCTGTTTTATGCGCTGGCGGCTGCGGACAGCCGCCCGCTCGTGAAAGCGCTGAAAGCCACCAAGCCGAGGCCCGCCACGGCGCAGTGGGGACTTTTCCTTCGCAATCACGACGAGCTGGATCTCGGGCGGCTCACGGAAGAGCAGCGTCGCGTCGTATTCGATGCCTTCGGACCGGAAGAGAACATGCAGCTTTACGATCGCGGAATCCGCCGGCGGCTTGCGCCCATGCTCGATGGCGACCGGCGCCGCCTGGAGCTTGCGTACAGTCTTATGTTCACACTGCCCGGCACACCGGTAATCCGGTACGGCGACGAGCTTGCGATGGGTGACGATCTCAGGCTGGCTGAACGCAATTGCGCCCGGACGCCCATGCAATGGTCGACAGAGCCGCATGCGGGCTTCACCAAGAGCGATAAGCCGATGATCCCGGTCATCGACAAAGGCCCGTATGGCTACCAGCACGTGAATGCAGCCGACCAGCGGCGCGACGCCAACTCGATGCTGAACTGGACCGAGCGCATCATCCGTATGCGTAAGGAGGTGCCGGAGATCGGGTGGGGTGATTTCGAGGTGCTGAAAACGGGGACGCCTGTCGTCCTGGCAATGCGCTATGACTGGCGCAACAACTCGGCCTTATTCGTTCACAACCTGGACTCCAAGCCGCGCGAGATCTCGTTCACCACAGGCATCGAAGGCGATGCAGGCAAGCTCCTGGTCAATCTCCTCTCGGAAGATCACAGCTGGGCGAACGAGCAGGGACTACACCACCTGCTGCTCGAGGCCTACGCCTATCGCTGGTACCGCGTCGGGGGTTTGGATTATCTGCTCAAGCGCAGTGAGATCGACGTTCAGAACTGAGGATCGACTTCAACGGCGACCACCTGAGAACACGGACTTTTCCCGCTGGTGATGCGGGCTGGCGGCGCTTACTATACAGCGCGGCCGAACGGACGCTCGAGCGCCTCGCCGCCGGAATCACAAAAAAGTCCCGCGCATCCACAGGAGCGGCACAAAATCGACCGGCTACCACTAAATCCTCACGCGACGGCGCAGCCGGCCCAGCGAGCGGGACGCAAGGTGCGCATTCGCAGCTTGCAAGTCCGCATCGCGATCGCGTTTGCGCTCCTTCTGGTCCTCGTGCAGACAGCGGGCCTGGCGTTCATTAACACGATACTCACCCAGGATACGAATCGCGAAATAGAACAAAAGCTCGCCGTCGGACAGGCTGTTTTCAATCTGCTGCACGAAGAGAACAGCCGCCAGCTCGCACAGTCGGCCACCATCCTTTCCGCCGATTTCGCGTTTCGCGAGGCCGCGGCGACTAACGACCGGGATAAAGTAATTGCGGCTCTGGTCAATCAAGGCGCGAGAATCAACGCCGACGTCACCATGCTGGCGAGCCTGGAAAACGTGATGATCGCCGACACCTTGCATCCGAATGACACCGGCCGGGCCTTTCCGTTCGTGAACCTCGCGGCGATTGCGCGGGAAAAGGGCGCCGCGACCGGTGTGGCGTTGATTGAAGGAAAGGCCTACGACCTCGTCGTCGTGCCCGTCTATGCTCCAGAATCCATCGCGTGGCTGGCGATGGGCTTTGTCATCGACGACAAGTTTGCGTGGCGTCTGCGTTCGCTGACATCGCTCGATGTCTCGTTCTGGAACGCTGGCGCCGGCACAGCCGACTGGACTCTGTTGGCAACGACAATGTCGCCTGAAAAGAGGCCGGGGTTGGTCGAGGCTATTTCACGCGGCGGACACCCGCTTGCGGGCAACGCGACGCTGCGCGTGGGAGATGACAACTACGTAACCGCCTTTTCGGCGCCTGGTACACAGGGCCGGAACGTCGTCGTGATTACACTGCAGAAATCACTCGCCGAAGAACTGGCACCGCTGCGAAAACTGCAGACCATACTCATCGGGCTCGGCCTGATGTCCCTGCTCGCGACCGTCATCGCGAGCGCGTGGATCGCACGCAGCATGACGCGGCCGCTCAGCGCATTGAGCCGTGCCGCGCAAAAAATAGAACAAGGCGATTACTCGCATCCGATCGAAATCGATCAGATAGACGAGATCGGACGTCTCGCCTCGGCTATCAACCATATGCGTGACGGTATCGCGGCGAGGGAAGCGAAGATCGGTGACATGGCGAACCGCGACGTGCTCACGGGACTTCCCAACCGGGGGTTGTTTCACGATCGACTGGAACAGGCCATCAAGGTCTCGCTGCGCGGCGGTGACACACCCACCATCCTGCTCATGGACCTCGACGGTTTCAAACACGTCAACGATTCGCTCGGTCATCACGTCGGCGATCTGCTGCTGCAGGAGATCGCGAAGCGCTGCGTAGCGGCGCTCCTGCGCGAATCGGATACGGTCGCGCGCCTGGGCGGAGACGAGTTCGCGGTACTGCTGCCGAACGGGGATCTTCAAGGCGCACAGCTGATCGCGCGCAAGATCCTGAGTGCGGTCGAACAACCGATGACTCTGGAGGGCCAGCAGGTCATCGTCGGTGGCAGCATAGGGATCGCGAGCTGTCCGCAACACGGCGAGGAGATTCACACCCTGCTGCGGCACGCTGACATGGCGATGTATGCCGCGAAACGCAGCAGTAGCGGATACGCGCTTTACGACACGAGGTACGATCGGCAATCACGCCAGCGTCTCTCTCTCATGTCCGAGTTGCGTCACGCTGTCGAGTGCGACGAGCTCCTTTTGCACTACCAGCCGAAAATCGATCTGGCGACGGGCGCAGTCACTCAGGTGGAGGCACTCGTGCGATGGCTACATCCGGAGCGCGGTTTCATACCGCCGGACCAGTTCATACCGTTCGCAGAACATACCGGATACATCAAATCGATCACGCAGTGGGTCATAACGAAAGTGCTTCTGCAGTTAGCGGACTGGCGGGCGCTGGGCTTGACTCTCAACGTGTCAGTAAATATCTCGGCGCGCGACCTGCTCAATCCCGAGCTGCTCGCAATGTTCAACGCCCTCGCCGACCAGCACAACACGTGGCTGCAATGGCTGTCGCTCGAAGTGACCGAAAGCGCGATCATGGCCGATGCAGCTCACGCACAAGCGATGCTCCAGTTCTTCAGAGATATCGGGCTGCGTCTTTCGATCGATGATTTCGGCACTGGGTATTCTTCGCTGTCCTATCTGAAGAAATTGCCGGTAGACGAACTGAAGATCGACAAATCGTTTGTCATCAACATGGCGACCGACAAGGATGACGCCACGATCGTGCGCTCCACGATCGATCTCGGCCACAACATGGGCTTGAAAGTAGTTGCCGAAGGCGTGGAGAACGAAGCCGCGTGGCAGATGCTCAAGGCATGGGGCTGCGATTTCGCGCAGGGCTATTACGTCAGTGCAGCGCTGCCGCCCGCGGAGCTCGTGCAGTGGCTCCGCCAAATGCAGCCGCTTCACGCGGTCGCCACCGTCTAGGTTCCGAACACTCGCGTGGCAATGCGTTACGCGCGCGTTGTCGTGCTGCCATTGCTGAGGGCGGTAGGTCGTGCCGCGAACACGCGAGGTTTAGGCTGTAGCGCGCTGGCTCGAATCTCGGCTTAAAGACTTGCCTGCCGGCGACTACAATACACCGAGGATAAGCAGGATGCCCGACGATGTTCCGCAAATGGTTAGCCGCGCGCTCCATTAGAGCGGCGAGCTGCGCCTGCGATGCGCGCCCTCTAAGTTTGCGTCATGGTTTAGCCGACGAGGCTCAACGTGACTGTTACGATCAAGATTACTGGATGCCGCTAAATAATGGATAGAACGAGCCCCGCCATAGGCTTTTCTGATGTGACCTACGAAGAGGCCCTGCAACGTGCGCGCGACCTCATCCCGTTTCTGCGCGAACAGGCGCCGAAATGCGAGCAGGCGCGCAAGCTCACACCCGAGGTCATGGATGCATTGAACCGCAACGGTCTGCTGCGCTACCTTCAACCCAAGGTATGGGGCGGCATGGAGCTGCCGTTCGTCACCTACTTCGAGATCCCGGAGATGCTTTCGCGTGGCGACATTAACGTGGGATGGGTCGTGACCAATCTTGCTGCACACCATCGCAGTCTTGCATGGTGGGACCCCAGAGCACAAAAAGATGTCTGGGGCGAGAACCCCGACGCGGGAATCGCCTCGGGTATCGCGTTTCCTCAGGGCCGCGCAGTGCCCGCTGACGCGGGCATCGTGCTTTCGGGTCAATGGAACTTTTCGTCGGGCACCGATCATTCCGACTGGAGCATGCTCGCGGCGATCGTGCGCGAGGGCGAAAAGCCGATCGACTATGTATTCTGTCTTCTGCATCGCTCGCAATACGAAGTGCTCGACGACTGGCAAACGCTCGGGATGCGCGCGACGAGCAGCAAGACGGTGCGCTGCAAGGAAGTGTACGTACCGGCCTACCGTGTGTTGTCGATGTATGTGTCCAAGCCCGGACATTCGTGGCCTGGACTCGAAGTGCACCGCAATCCGCAGTTTCGCATTCCGGTGTCGGCGATCGGCGGCAACGGGATTGCCGGCTGCCTCGTGGGCAACGCGCGTGCAACGCTCGAAACGGCCATCGAGCTGGTGAAGTCGCGAAGCACGAATTATCAGGCAGCAAAAATGCGTGACTTCCAGACCGTGCAGCTGCGTATCAGCGCCGCCGCCGCAAACATCGATGCGGCCGCCCTCGTCATCCGCAACGACGTGCTCGACATCGCAGGCGTCTACGAAGAAGGACGCTCTCCGGATATTGAAACGCGGCTGCGCTACAAACGTAACAGCGCCATGGCCGCAAAGCTCTGTATCGACGCCGTCGATTCATTGTTCGAAATGGCCGGCGCGAACGGGATTTACGACAGCTCACCGCTTCAGCGCCAGTTCCGCGATATGCGCGCAGCAGCCGGACACTTCAGCTTCAGTACGGATGCGCAGCTGCCGCCGTGGGGCCTGGTCGCGCTCGGTGGCGAGTTCAAGAGCCCGACACTTTAGATTGACTGCGGTCTCCTATAAGGCATGTCCGAAGTGTGGCCACGAGCGTGGCACGGCTGAACCGTCAGGGGATGTCTGCACAGCCTGCGGTCTCATTTTCGCGAAATATCTGCAATCGCGAATAACGCTTTCGCCACCGCGCCGAGCGGGCGCTCAAGTGCCCGCCGATGGCGACGAGCCGAGCCTTCCTGCTCGCGCCAGAGTGTTGTTGTTCGATGTGCCCGACGAGGTCGACACCCCTATTGTGTACGCACGCGCTGCGCTGCTGGCGTTGCTCATCATGTACGGGTTCAAGCTCGCGCGGATGGATGTTCCGTCGTGGGAACTCGCCTCGTCCCTCATGCACCTGCCGATGGTGCCCATCCACGAGTTCGGGCACATACTGTTTCGACCTTTCGGTGAGTTCATGCATCTGCTCGGCGGCTCCCTCTTTCAGGTCGGGCTGCCCCTCGTCTTCGGCGCTATTTTTCTTGCGAAGAACCGTGACCCTTTTGCTGCGGCAGTCATGCTGTGGTGGTCGGCGGTGGCGGTGATGGACGTCGCGCCCTACGTTTACGATGCTCAGCTCCCTCAGCATGTCCTGCTCACCGGCCGCACGGGAGAAACCGGTGCGCACGACTTCATCGACGTTCTGGGCGATCTGGGTCTGCTGACACGCGCGCAAGCGGTTGGATTTGTTGTGCATCGAGTCGGCGTCGCGATGCTGATCCTGTCAATTGCGTGGGCCGCTTGGCTCGCGTGCATCCAATTCGCGAGACGCAAGTAGGACGACGGCGTGCGTTGCCGTCAGGCTTCGGGTTTGATCTTCGCGAGTTTGATGACCTTCCTCCACTTTTCCACATCGCGCTTGATGACCTGCTGAAACTCTTCGGGCGGACCCCCGCCAGCTTCCAGCCCTTCGGCTCTCATGCGGCTTTTCGCTTCCTCGGTCGTCAATGCTTTTGCCACCTCGCCGTTCCAGAGCGCGATGATGTTACGCGGCAGGCCCTTCGGCCCCCACATGCCGTACCAGTGGCTCGCCTCGTAGCCGGCTACCGTCTCGCTTACGGCAGGTATGTCGGGCAAATAAGTGGAGCGCTTCGCGGTCGTGACCGCCAGCGCGCGCACCCGTCCCGACTTTACGTGAGGGAGACTCGGCACCACGCTCATCGCTGTCACCTGTATCTCTCCGGCGACGATTGCAGTCATTGCCGGCGCTCCGCCTTTATAGGGAACATCTACGAAATTCGTGTGCGTCATGAGCTTGAAAAGCTCCATCGCGAGATGCACATTGCTACCGGCGCCCACCGTGCCAAAATTGAGCTTACCCGGGTTCGCTTTGGCATAAGCGATAAGCTCCTGAACGCTCTTCGCCGGAACGGAGGGATGCACGGTCAGCAGCAGACCTGTGGTGCCAATCAGGCTGATCGCCTGTATGTCATTGACGGGATCGTACGGCGGCGGACGATAGGCCGACGACGCAGCATATGTCGCAGAAACGATGATGAAGGTGTAGCCGTCCGGCTCGGCGCGCGCGGTCGTCTCAGCCCCGATTGCTCCACCCGCTCCGGGCCGGTTGTCGACCACGACCGGCTGCCCGATCGTTTCGGCTGCGCGCTGCGCAATAACGCGTCCGAGCATATCGGTGCCGCCACCTGGCGCAAACGGCGAAATCAATCGCACCGGCTTGATCGGATACTTCTGGCCATGCACAGGGGTCACCGTCACGCACAACCCAAGCGAAATAGCCGCAAAAAGTGCCCTTTGCATCTGCTCCTCCGGCAGCCGTTTTCTAAGCGGCTTGCAATGCACGCAGCTCGCGTGCGGTAAAGTCTTTCGCCATGTGATGCGCGCGGTCAGTCTGAGGCCCTCGATCTACTAACCCCATATGGCCGCACTCCTTGAACACTTCGAGCTTCCACTCCCCTCCGGCTTTGCGATAGGTGACTGCAAAACTTATGTGGATCGCTGATCGGTGAACGCGCGAGCCTCCGCCTAGGTGTGCGTCTGAACTCGACATCCCACCCCTTGATTTCATTTTGAGCAGCGGGGTTATACGCGTACACGAGAGGTTCCTTTCGACTCTATAGGGAATCGCGACCGCGAAGGATAGCGCCTTTCGCCGCCTAGATCATCGATGGCGAACACGCTCGGCAGGACTCGGTTCGTCATCGGTGGTCTCGCCCGTGGGCGAACCGCCGAGCTCCGCTTCGGTGACCCAGGCGTTGGCGAGCCTGTAGCACACGGCAAGCACCAGCGGTCCCACGAAAATACCGACGAGGCCGAACGCCACAAGCCCGCCAATCACGCCTGCGAATATGACCAGCAGCGGCAAGTCCGCGCCTCTGCGGATCAATATTGGCCGCAGTACGTTGTCCATGCTTGATACGATTAATGACCAGACGAGCAACCCGGTCGCCCACCCGGTATCACCCTGCCAGTACATCCAAGCTACAGCGCAAAAGAGAATCGGCCCCGCGCCGATCTGCGCGACGGCGAGTACGAACATGAATGCGGTAAGCAGGCCGGCGAATGGTACCCCGGCGATCGCGAGACCAATGCCGCCCGCGACACTTTGCGCGAGGGCGGTGAGGACGACGCCCAGCGCGACACCGCGGATTGCCTGTCCAGCGAGAATAACGACTTCTTCTCCACGCGGACCGCCCAAGCGCCGGAAGAAACGCAGCACGCCCAGCGCTGCGCTTTCACCGCGCGCGTACAGGATCGCGGAGATCACGAGCGTGAGCAGAAACTGCAGCGCCATCATGCCGAGGTTTCCCACTTCGGCTACGAACCACTGTGCGATGTTGCGCGCGTAAGGCTGGAGGCGCGCAGTGAGCTCTTCAGGCCCTGTCGAAGCAAGCTCCTTCCACATGCTGGTGGCCTTGTGGCCTATCAGCGGAAGCGTCTGCACCCAGTCGGGCAGGGCTGGAAGCCGCGCCGTGCTCACCGAGCCTACCCAGCTCGCGATGTCGTCGGCATTGTCGACGATCGTTGTGATTGCCAGAGAGAACGGTATGACGAATGCAAGCAACAAAGCGGTGCTCATCACAATAACGGCAAGCCAGCGGCGTCCCCAGAGCGCTTGCTGGGTTTGAAGCATCGATGACCAGGTCGCGACAACGATCATCGTCGCCCAGATCAACGCAGGGATGAACGGGCGCAGGATCCAGAACGAGGCGGCGATGAGCCCGACCATACATAACACCGTGAGCGTCGTTCGCGTCAGATCACGCGGCACGCCTTCGACGACGACAGCTGCGGGCTCGTCGGGATCCGCTTTGTTCAACACAATTTTCCTTTCACGGGGCAGCACGTTCGATTCTCACAACCCAGGTCAAGCGCCACACTGCTCGTGCGCGGAGTGTGCCGCGGCTGCGGCCACTCAGCAAGGTGCACGCGAATAGCGCCAGGCAGCGCGCGTTCTGTCGCACGCCATGGTCTCGCACGCCCCTGATATATACTGATTCCTCTGAGCGGAGGAGACCCGTGGCCTACGAAACGATGGATGTGCGTCCGACCGCTGGTGCACTCGGTGCGGAAATTTACGGCGCGAATCTAAAGGACCGCGACGACAGCCGGATGTGGATCGAACTGCGGCAGGCTTTTCTCGAATATCACGTGATCGCGATACGCGGTCAGGACATGTCGCTGGAGGACATGATGCGCGTCGGAGGGAAGTTCGGCGAGCCCTGCTACTACCCCTTCGCAAAAGGTATGGACGGTTATCCGTACATTACGGAAGTGATCAAGGAAAAGGATCAGCGAGAGAATTTCGGAAGCGACTGGCACACGGACACGATGTATTTGCAGAAACCGCCGCGCGCGACGCTGCTGTACGCACTGGAAACGCCGGCGCGAGGGGGGGACACGCTATACGTGAACACAGCGGCTGCTTACGATGCGCTCTCCGCAGGCATGAAAAAACTCATCGAGGGCCTGGTCGGTGTCGCGAGCGGGGGACTCAAGCATAAGAAAGGCGGTCCACGCGCCGCCCACCACGACCGCATCGGAAACATGGCACTGCAGAATGCGGACAAGGCCGACGGCTTCGAGGCACGGCACCCGATCGTCCGAACGCATCCGGACACGGGCCGCAAGTCGCTTTATGTGAGCTCGTTGCACACGATACGCTTCGACGGTTTTACGGAAGAAGAAAGCAAACCGCTCATCGACTTTCTCAACGATCATTGCATCGAGCCGGAATTCAGCTGTCGCGTACGATGGGAACCGGGGCAGCTCACCATCTGGGACAACCGCACGACACTGCACAACGCCATCAACGACTATCACGGGTACCGACGGCAGATGCGACGGCTGACGGTCGGACCCGAAGTCCCCGCATGAGCGCCGCCAACGTAAATGGCGAGCCTTGTCAAATGGCTTTACGCTGTAACGCTCTGCTAAGAGACCGGACGCTTCGAGTATGGACGTGAGCCGCACGCAGCCGATGTTTGCATACGTCGGGTGTTTCACCACTGAGAAACGCAAGGCCCGCGGCAAAGGGATCGCTGTCTTTCGAATCGATCATGGCAAATGGACGCAGGTGGACGCCTGCGATGCGATTCCGAATCCACACTATGTCGCGCTCGATCGCACGCAAAATTATCTGTATTCGGCACATGGCGATTCCTCGGAAATCGGCGCCTACGCGCGAGACCCGCACAGTGGCAAGCTGACGCTGCTCAACAAGCAAGCGACCGGCGGCGACAATTCGTCGACTGTAACGACCGATCCGAGCAACCGGTACGTCGTGCTGGCGAATGGCCCCGGAGTCGCCGTGTTCCCGATCAACACGGATGGTTCACTCGCACCGCGCACCGATCTCGTGGTCCCGGAAGGTGAACCCGGTCCTTACAGACGCGAGCAGCATGGCCCGCACCCGCATCAGGCTATTTTCGAGCCGAGCGGACGCTTCGTCGTGGCTCCTGACAAAGGTCTCGACAAGGTGCACCTCTTTCACTTCGATGCCACGCGAGGCAGGCTCGTACCGCATGACAAACCGTTCGCAAAAGCGCGTTATGGAGCGGGACCACGTCATATCAGCTTCCATCCTACGAGCCCTTACGCGTACCTGGTGAACGAGCTCGATTCTACGGTTACGGCGTACAGGTGGAATCTCGATCGGGGCGAGCTCGCGCCTTTCCAGCGGACATCGACACTACCTGCTACGTACACGGGCGACAGTACAGGCGCCGAGATCGCTATCGCGCCCTCCGGAAGGTTCGTCTATGTCTCGAATCGGGGACACGACAGCATCGGTGTTTTTGCGATCGATCCAACGAGCGGAATGCTCGCGCCTATAGCCTGGGAGCCGGTGCAAGGCCGCACGCCGCGCTTCTTTTGTCTCGACCCGAGCGGCGCTCATCTTTATGCTGCCAACGAAGACAGTCACACGATTGTTGTTTTTCGAATCGACGGCGTAACGGGCACGCTCACCCCCACAGGGCAGATTATCGAGACCGGCAGCCCGTCCTGCGTCGTCTTCGCAAGTTGATGACGGTGCTGGGTCGAATGTTGACGCATCTCGGGGCGGCGGTGGCGTTCCTTGCAGTGTGCTCAAGCTCTGCAGCACAGATCGCGATGCAGCCGACTGAACATGGCTATCCATCCAAGCCGGTCAGAATGCTGGTCGGTTTCAGTCCGGGCGGTGGAACCGACGTCGCAGCCCGCATCATTGGCCGCAAGCTCTCCGAAGCGTGGAACCAGCAGGTCGTCGTCGATAATCGCCCCGGGGCCGGCGGTCTCGTCGCATTTGAACTGACCGCTCGCGCGAATCCGGACGGATACACGCTGCTCGCGACCAGTCCGAGCTTCGCAATTCAGCCGAGTATCTCTGCAAAGCTTCCTTTCGACCCGCTCCGCGATTTCGCGCCCGTTACGCAGGCAACCTCAGCACCCTACCTGCTCGTCGTGTATCCAGGCGTTGAGGCAAAGTCGCTCTCTGAGCTGATAAAACTTGCAAAAGCCCACCCAGGCAAGCTCAACTACGCGTCAGGCGGCATCGGCAGCGCCCAGCACCTGACTGCCGAGCTCTTCAGACTGATGGCGGGGATCAGCATCGTTCACGTGCCGTTCAAAGGCGCCGTGAACGTTCCCGATGTGATCGCCGGCCGGGTTCAGATGTTGTTCAGCGGACTTCCGCAAGCGATGTCTCACGTGCAGGCGAATCGTCTGCGGGCATTGGGCGTCACCACCGCCGCACGGTCCTCTGCCCTGCCCAGCATTCCCACTCTCGCTGAAGCCGGCGTTCCCGGGTTCGAGGTGACGATCTGGTACGGCATACTTGCAACAGGACGCACGCCCGCGCCGATCGTGGACAAGCTCTACGTGGACCTCGCCCGTGCGCTTCAATCAGCCGATGTGCGCCAGCAACTCACAAGTCTCGGGCTCGAGCCTGTCGGAAATGCTCCGGCGGCGTTCTCGACGAAAATTCGAGCGGAGATCGCCCAATGGGCCAAGGTCGCGAAGCAGGCTGGCGTTACTCCCGAGTGAAAAAGGGCCGGCCGGGGACGAACGCAAGCCCCTGTTCTTTCTAAGGCGAACACGAAACGTTACGAGGTGATCCTCCCTTAAGCGCTCCCCACGCCCTGGCGCGCGCACAAGTTCCTCCATGCGGCAGTAGATACTCAAGTCACCGGAACTCAGGCATGTGACTTGCCCTTAGAAAGCATGGCATCGGCTTTCTCCCGCGCTCGTGTTTTCATCGCTGCAATAGCATTCGCCGCAGGCTCGTGCTTCATGCCGCCGGTGTCCGCAGGCGGTAATCCGGATCTAGACGTAAGCGTCGAGATCGTAGACGGAGAAATCCGGGCGGATGTATCGCTTTTTGTCCGGGCCCCTCGACAGCGCGTATGGGAAGTCATCAATGACTACGAGCGCGCGCCCGAGTTCATGCGCGGTCTGCAAACCAGCAAGATCATCTCGAGATCCGGCGATACCCTGCGGGTCTACCAGAAGGATCAAGTTCGGTTCGGCCCCTTCACGTTTCCGGTCGAGACCGTCAAGGACGTGCGACTCACAGAGCCTGTGCGGACGGAGTCGCGCCTGGTCAGCGGATCGATCAAGAAGTATGAATCGACAACCGAACTGATCTCCGAGGCGGGCGGCACCCGCATCGTGTACCGTTCAGTCGCCAATCCCGGCTCGTTTCTGGCCGGATTCATTGGTGAGTCGAGTGTGAGACGTGAAACGGAAGAGCGATTCAACCAAGTGCGCAGTGAGATACTTAGAAGGCAGTACATAGCGGCTAAACAATAAGCCACCACGGCTCGGCCGCACCCGATTTCGAAGCCCAGTGACGTGTCAGAGCTTGGGAATACGCAGTGTTTTACTGATCATCAAAGTCCCGGACAGCACGAACAGCAACGCGAGCGGGTGGAGTTCCCACGGTCCCAGCGTCCAGGTCCCCCAATACAGATTCTCGTTCAGTCGGTCCTGACTCGCCGCAAGTGCAAGGATGCCGGTGAGCACAACGCTCGTCGGAATGGGCGTGCCTTCGAAATAACGGACTTTCTCGCCCCCTTCTGACAGCGTCTCTGCGGTCACGTTGTAGCGGGCGAGGCGGCTCACTCCGCAGCACACGAAGTAAATCAGGGCGACCCAGTCCCAGCCTCCGCGCAACCCCGCTGCGAACGCGAGCGCAGCCGGCGCCACGCCGAACGAAATGACATCGGACAGGGAATCGAGCTCGCGCCCCAGCGCAGAATGCGTACGCCGCGAGCGCGCTATGCGCCCATCCAGCACGTCGAAGATGAACGCCGCAGGGGCCATGGCGGCTGCCGCGAAGAATGCTGTCGCAGACTGGCTGCCGACGAACATCATCGCGAAAAAAACCGCAGCGACGCCGCATGCGGCGTTGGCCAGCGTAAAGAAATCGGCGAGGTGAAATCCTCGAATCATCGAAAAATGTCGTGGCGGCGCCCCGGCTGGACGTGGTTTTGAAACCATCATTCACCTTAAACTGTCGAAAAGCGGGCGGCGCCAAGACGTCGCCAACTCAAAAAATAGAGGAGTTCTTTGTGTTCCTACCGTCTGTCTCGGTTATAACGCGCGAAAGAATAGCCCGCGAGCTCGATGACAGAGGCCCTGAAGCCTGTCTGACCGAAACGTTGCAGGAACTCAGCGTCGGGAATCCCGAGATTCTGGACATGGCCACCAAATGCGCCGCGAGCTTCGGTCATTCTTCCGCAAAGATTCTGCTGGAGCTGTGCGTATTCTATCGCCTGCTATCGGAGGAATTCAGGGCGACGCATCCGGCTCTGCGCGCGCTGGCTCCGATTCCCCGGGTCACGCAAGCCACACGAGACAAGATCGTGAGTGACATCGACCAGCACGGCGTCGACGCATTTACCTTGAAGGCTGTAGAACATCTCGAGCAGCAGAATCCCGAGCTGTTACAGATGGCGAACGGCTCCGCTACACGCCTCGGTAGGTACCTTCCAGTGATGCAGGGTTTCGCGCTGGTCTACAGGGCGCTCGTCGAACAAGCTGCCGCAGACCGGCCCGAGCGCTCGTTGCATTAGGCACGGCGGCTTTCGCGGCGTGCAGGGGATGGTCTGATCACGGCCGATTTGCATCTCCGAAGAACTCACGCATCATAAAATCCTCGAGACCCGCGGTATCGCGGGGACGCGCAGACAGCGTGACGTTGCGGCCGAGGCGCCTCGACTCGAAAACGAAGTCTGCGTTCTCATGCTCGCGAATGATTACGATCATCCTGCGCACCACTGCGAGCCGGATGTCGCTGTTGGCGCCTTTACGGACTTCGATCAGCTGAGTGGTATTTCGGCGAATATCCTTGTTCCAGCCAAAGAACAGGAACTCGGCATAGTCGTAGCTGATGCGCTGGATGCTGAATATGCCGCCACCTCGGTCTGCGCCGAATGTCGGCGTGCGATCAGTGCCCAGGTTGGCAGCCGCGATGCGGTTGGCGCGTGCGTTTTCGTCCTCGGCGGGCTGAGTACTCGAGGGCCCACCCGCGGACGGAGCAGACGGCGCGGACTCTGCGCGCGCTTGCCGCTTGGCATCGATGTATGAGGCAAGATCGCCATCGGGAGCCGCGCGCGGGGCGACTGGTGCGGGCGCTGTCGGCGCAGGAACTTTCGGGGCAACCGGCGCGGCAGCGGACGGAGCGTTGGGAACGGCCTTGTTCAGCGCTAGCACCTTCGGTGCCGGCCGCGGGCGCGGCGCGACCCTTGGACGCTGCGCTTGCGCTTGCTGCGGCTGAGCGACTGGCGCTGCTGGCCGCGCCGGCGGACTCGCCCGAGGAGCCAGCTGGACTGACAGCGAGCTGCTTCCGCTTTCACGCTCTGCTTGCTCGGACGACGGGCGGAGCACGTGGGGGCGCCAGGGCCACACCGCGGCGAGGTGAATGAGCAGCGAGAGCAGCAGCGCCAGCCAGATCGTGGGAATCGTAATTCCGCGACGATCGTTTCGCCAGGTGCGATAGATGAGATCCAGGTTCTGTTCGAGGTAAATCGGTGCGACCTCTTGCCGTGGTGCTGTCCGCAGTGGATCCGACCGAACGGGCATCACGTTTGCTTGCAGGTTGCTAGTTTAAGCTTTCCGTACGGCCGCCTCACGACACCTGAACGGTTATGACAAATGGCTTGCCCCATCGGTGGAGGCGAATTACGCTTGGCCGCCAACCACGGCGATGCGTATGCATATACCCACCGAACCGATCGGCAGTATTCCGCGACCTCCGCAGCTGATCGAGGCCGTCGAACAAAGCGGTAGCGACGATCCTACGTTGGATCCTCTGTACGAGGCCGCAGTTCGTGACACCGTTGAGAGATTCGAAGCGACCGGGTCCCCGGTTATCACAGACGGTGAGCAGAGGAAGTATCACAACTTCTGGACCTACTGTGTGCACGGGTTGCCGAACACGGCCCCAGACGGTTTCAAGATCCCGTTCGCGGCCGGCCACACCCGGCGTATGCCGGTGTTGACATCGGGCCCCTTCCGCTACAAGCGCTACGCCGATAGCTACCTGGACGTCGCCATGCGCTACACCAAAATGCCGCTCAAGCAAGCCGTCATCTCCCCGTCCGCGCTGAGCCTCATGTATCCGGCGAGTCCAATACCGGGTTACCCCCGCGATCAATTCATCGATGATCTGCTGAGGGAGCATGAAACCGAGGTTCGCCGGTGCCTGGAAAAAGGCGCGCACAAGGTTCAGATCGACTTTACCGAAGGTCGGCTCGCGATGAAGATCGATCCTTCCGGGCATCTTCTGAACAGCTTTATCGATCTGAACAATCTCGCGCTGTCGCGCTTTTCCGACGAAGATCGCGCCCGCATCGGCGTTCACACCTGTCCGGGCGGAGACCGCGATTCCACACACAGCGCCGATGTCGATTACGCCGAATTGCTGCCAAGCCTGTTCGAACTCAAGGTCGGTAACTTCTATATTGCGCTCGCCGGGGAGAAAGACCGTGTTCACGCCCTGCAGATTATCCGCGAGTACATGAAGCCGGATCAGCGCATTTTCGTCGGCGTCGTCGCTCCGATCGACCCGCACGTCGAATCGCCTCAGGAAGTCAGAGATCGCACGCTCGAAGCGGCAGAGTACATCCCCGCCAAGCAGCTGGGAACGACTGACGACTGCGGCTTTTCGCCCTTCTGCGACGACACATCGACCACGCGGGATGCGGCGTTCGCAAAGATCAGGGCTCGGGTGCTGGGCACCCGGCTCGCGGCAGAGGCGATCGCGGGGCGCTGATGCACGCTGAAGACGAAGACAGGCTCCTGCGTTCGGTCGCGCTACAGAACGCGAACAGCATTCTGCTCGCTCGCCAGCGCGCCGAGCAGGAGCTCATCAGCGCAAAAGACGCGCTGGAGCGCAAGACGCGCGAGCTCGCGCACTCGCTTTCGATGATGCGCGCGACGCTGGAATCCACGACGAACGGCATCCTCGCCACGGATGATGCGGGCAGGGTCACTGCCTTCAACGAAAACTATGTGAAGATGTGGCGAGTCCCCGGTGCCATCATGGAAAGCCTCGACCACCGCAGAATCCTGGAGCTCAATTCCCAGCAATTCAGCGATCCCGTAAAGTTTCGCGTCAGAATCGAAGAGATTTACGCCGCGTCACCGCCTGAAAGCTTCGACATCCTCGAGCTTGCCGACAGCCGGATTTTCGAGCGCTATTCGAAAATCCAGTTCCTGGATGGCCGCAACGTCGGCCGCGTCTGGAGCTTCAGCGATATCACCGAAAGGCGGCGGGCGGACGAAGCCTTGCGCGACGAAACGCGTGTCCTCGAGTTGCTGAACAGAACCGGGACGACGCTGTCGTCGAAGCTCGACCTTCAGGCCCTCGTGCAGGCTGTTACAGATGCAGCGACTGAGTTGAGCGGCGCAAAGTTCGGCGCATTCTTTTACAACGTGACCGACGATACGGGCGACGCGTTCATGCTGTACACGCTCTCTGGCGCGCCCCGTGAGGCTTTCGAAAGATTCGGCCAGCCGCGCGCGACCTCACTCTTCGGCCCGACCTTTCGAGGTGAAGGGGTCATCCGATGCGACGACGTATTGAAGGATCCACGGTATGGCAAGTGGAGCCCACATCATGGCATGCCGCCGGGACACCTTCCCGTGAGAAGCTATCTCGCTGTACCCGTGACATCGCGCTCGGGAGAAGTCATCGGAGGACTTTTTTTTGCGCACCCGCAGACGGGCGTTTTTACCGACCGCAGCGAGCGCATTATCGTGGGTGTGGCTGCACAGGCCGCCGTCGCGATCGACAATGCGCGCTTGTTCGAAGCCGCACAGAAAGCTGCTGAGGAACGCAGGCACCTTCTGGACAGCGAGCGTTCGGCGCGCACCGAAGCGGAACGTGCGAGCGCGATGAAAGACGAATTTCTTGCAACCCTTTCGCACGAATTGAGAACGCCGCTGAGCGCCATCCTCGGATGGTCACAGGTGCTTCGCTTGCGGACCATGGGCGAAGCCGAGTTGCGTCAAGGACTCGAGACCATAGAGCGCAATGCACGGGTTCAAACGCAGCTGATAGAAGACCTGCTGGACATGAGCCGGATCACTTCGGGAAAGTTGCTCCTGGACATTCAGCAGGTCGCGCCGGCGCGTTTTATCGAAGCAGCGGCAGAAACCGTGCGCCCCGCGGCCGAAGCCAAAGGCATCAGGGTAGAAGTGCTACTCGACCGCGGCGCTGCGACCATATCAGGCGATCCGGGGCGGCTTCAGCAGGTCGTCTGGAACCTGCTCTCCAACGCGATCAAGTTCACACCGCGGTCTGGCAAGGTGAAGGTCGCGCTCAAACGGGTGAACTCGCACATTGAGATCAGTGTCGCTGACACTGGCATCGGGATCAGAGCGGAATTCATCCCCCACGTGTTCGATCGCTTCCGCCAGGCCGATGCCTCGACCACGCGGACTTTTGGCGGACTTGGCCTGGGTCTTTCGATCGTAAAGCGTCTGGTGGAATTGCACGGCGGCACCGTCCGCGTCAAGAGCGAGGGCGAAGGACGCGGAACCACTTTTACAGTGCGTCTTCCTCTTTCCGCCGTGCATGTAAAAACGGACGGGCAGGACCGGGCGCACGCGAAGGGCACGACCGCGCTTGCCTTCGATTTCCATCGCGCCGACCTGTCCGGGATCAAGGTGCTGGTCGTCGATGATGAACCGGACGCCCGCGATCTGATCAAACGCGTGCTCGCCGAATGCGACGCGCACGTGCTCGCTGCCTGCTCGGCCGATGAAGCGCTCATGCTGGTCGAGGCAGAGAACCCGAACGTCCTCGTGAGCGACATCGGCATGCCCGATGTCGACGGCTACGAGCTGCTGAGGCGGGTGCGGGCGCTTGGACCCACACGCGGCGGAAACGTACCTGCGATCGCGCTGACCGCATTCGCGCGGTCCGAAGACCGAACACGCGCGTTGCACGCGGGGTTCCTGGTGCACGTGTCGAAACCGGTAGAACCGTCCGAGCTGGTAGCGACCGTGGCAAGTGTGGTTGGTCGAACGGGGCAAACTCCAAGCTGAAGCGCACGACAGATCGTGCGCCTGCTCACTTCGGACGCGGATCTTTCAGTTTTGCGTTGTAATCCGGTAGCCGACCGGCGCGTACGTCTGCGACCGCGAGACTCACTGCACGGCCGACGTTGCGCACCTCTTCCCACAGCGCTCGATCGGCGTCGAGCGTGTCGTGACTCGTCGCATAGGGCTCGTAGTAACCGATATAGCGATCCAGGCGCGCATGTGATCCGGCATCGATCAGCCCCATCCAGTCGAGCCAATCCGAAAGTGCCCGGCGCGAAGGTTCGATTCCAGCGACGTCACCGTGCACGATGAGCCCGTAAACGCGCCCGGCGAGATGCTTCGGATAATCCCAGCCTTCGAGCTCGATCTTTTTTGCTTTTTCCGGGTCCTTACCCGAAGTGAGCGTTGGGTCCGGATTGCCGCCGTCGGCACAGACGAGGCGATCCATCATCAGTTTGAGGGGGCTCGCCACTTGGTACCAGTAGACTGGCGTGACGAGTACAACCGCGTGCGCCGCGCTCCAGCGCTCGTAGATTTCCGCCATCCAGTCGTTCGTCTGGCGAGTCGAGTGATTGGGATAGCAGCTGCACGGCCAGTGGCACAGCGGCATCGCGGTCGAGACGCAACCTTTGCACGGGTGGATGTGGCGCATCGGGTCTGACGCGAGGTGACTCAGGTCGAGAAGATCGACTCCTATGCCCGCCGTCTGGAGCTGATCACCTGCAACCTGAGCCAACCGAAAGCTCTTCGACATCTCGCCGGGACACGTGCCATCGTTGCGCGAGCTTGCACATACCACCAGGGTACGAGAGGGCGTAGAGGCATCACGACGCTTCGCGTCCGCGGCGCGTACTTTGTCGCGAGTGGCGCGCCACTCGACGGAAAGGTCGTAATCGGGATCGGCGAACTCGGGGCCCGCCTTTTCCGTCATCGGGGCCTTGCGACCCTGGCGGTACGCGTCCCATGCGATCACCTCCATCGCGTCTATCGCTGCGTCGTGCGGACGGAACGCCGGATCGTAAAACTGTGCCCTGAAGCGCGCGCTGAATTCGTTTCGCGGCATTAGGTCTGGCGCCTGCCCCTTGCGAACCGTAGTCACGGCAGGAGCGTGCGCCGGCTAAAAATCGTCACGAGTTGACTCATCACTTTTCTCCACTTCGCTTCGCGGTGCCCACCACGCCCGCGGTGGCAAGCCGGTCGATTTCATCAGACGTCAATCCGAGCACGTCGTGCAATACGTCGCGGGTGTGCTGGCCTAGTATGGGCGATGGCGTAGGCGTTTTCGCGGGTGTCTTGGACAGCCGTACGGGACTGGCGACCACGCGCACCTTACCCACACTGGGATGGTCAACCTCGCGCAGGGATTGCCGTGCCTTCACCTGCGGATGCTCGACGACCTGCGCGATGTTGTTGATAGCGCCGACCGGGATGTCATTCTGGAGCAGCAGCTTTTCCCATTCTTCGTAGCTTTTCGTCAGAAAGACTTCCTGCAGTTTTGCGATCAGTGTGCCGCGGTGCCTGCTGCGCTCCACCGTGTTGACGTACCGCGGATCATCTAGGAGCTCGGGACAGCCCATGACGGGACAAAATTTCCGCCACAGTTTCTCACCTGCAATGGCGAGTGCGAGATCGCGCGTTTTCGTATGAAAAGTCTGGTACGGCACTACGACGGAATAGGCAGTGCCGAGAGGCTTGGGAATCTCTCCATTGGCAAAGTAGTTCGCGATGTTGGTGCCGAGAAGTGCGAGCTGACCTTCCATCATCGAAATATCGACCTGCTGCCCCTCGCCTGTTTTGTCCTTCACTCTGAGCGCCAGCATGACGGCGTAGGCGCAATACATTCCCGCGGTCATGTCGGCGATCGAAACGCCGGCCTTGGTGCCGCTGCTTCCCAGCTCTCCGGTCACGCTGATCATGCCGCTCTCGGCCTGAAGAATGAGGTCTAGCGCCGCACGCTCACGGTACGGTCCGTCCTGCCCGAAACCCGATACGGAGCAGTAGATGATGCCGGGGTTGCGCTTGCGAGCAGCCTCGTAGTCGAGTCCCAGTCTCGTCAAAGCGCCGACACGATAGTTCTCGAGCACCACATCTGATTTCTCGACGAGCCGAAAAAACAATTCTTTGCCTTCCGGCTTCTTGAGGTCGATCACGATGCCGCGCTTGTGCCGATGGAGGCTCACGAAATACGCCGTCTCCCCACCTGGCAAAGGCGCGCCCCACCCCCGTGCAATGTCTCCCGCGCCAGGCGGCTCGAGCTTGATCACCTGAGCGCCGAAGTCAGCCAGCATCGTCGAGCAGAAGGGCCCGGCCAGCGCGTGAGTCAGGTCGAGAACTTTGATGTCTTCAAGGGGAAGCTGCATGGAAATCCCGCGGTAGGGTCAATCACACGATTCTCTCATAGCCTTTTTTCAGAGACTTGCACCGCTGAATCCAGTAATGAGCGATACGGTCGAGAGTATGCAATGTTCGTGGCCGCGCTCTATTGGCGTTGACCAGCAAGCGCTTCCGATAGCCGCGCGAGAGCACCCGCTCCGGCAGGCATCACTTGCCGAGTATGCGTCTGACGCTCGCCGTTTTCGCAACGTCTGGGCAGTGGTGCGCCGGCGGAAAGGCACCACGTTTTTATGCCTGTGCTGTGGCGTAGTGCATACAGCCATTTGCTGCGCGCGGACAAAATTACGCGTTTGAAAACAGTTACGTAAGCAGAGCCATCTCGGATATGCCCAGTACGGCCCGCGGGAGAAAACGTGCTAACAAAAAGACTCGCTGGATTCGTGTTGCTCGCCGTGCTCACTTCGAACGCAGCAATCTCCAGCGCACATGCGTGCGGCGCTGAGGCTTACTTCGGCCCAGAAGACACCGACAACAGAAATCCGCTGAAATTTCCCCATCCGGATTTCCAGAAGACGCGGCATCTCGCTGCCCGCGGCGATGCGGCGGAGCAGCGCAATCTAGGTGCTTACTACGATTCCGGTTATCTCGTGTCGCCCTGCCTTGAGAAAGCCGCCTCGTGGTACGCCAGGGCAGCCAAAAATGGAGACGCAATTGCGATCGCGTGGATGCAAAGGCATTCGGCGCTGCAGGATCTGCGTAACCGGCTTGAATGCTTCGGTGACAACTGTCTTGCTTCGTCGCTCGACGGCACGCAGAAGACCGTGCTGCAACGGGGCCCAGGTGGTAGCTATACCGCGGTAGTCACCATAAACGGGAAAACCGTTCGCGGGCTAGTCGACACGGGCGCGACGTTCGTATCCATGAGCGCGCGAACAGCCAATGACCTCGGAATAAGTTACCGCACCGGAAAACAAATCCAGCTGATTACCGCGAATGGACCGACTGTCGATCGTGCGGTCATCCTGAGTTCCGTCACGGTCGGGAACATTACACTCAATCAGGTAGAGGCCGTAGTCGGAGAAGCCGACCACCCTCTGCTCATAGGCATGTCTTTCTTGGGCAGGCTGACCATCAATACTGATGGGAATGGAATGACGCTCGTTAAACCTTGACGGCACAACAAACACAAGACAAGACGATGTTCAGCTGATCGGGTCCGGAGAACACGAACAACAACGAACCAGGCACGTAATCGCAGTCACGTCATTGAACGACCCGGTGCTATCGGTCTGCACGACTCCGCCGCCGTCCTCAACAAGCATACGAAGCCGGCTATCCAGCCGGAATGAACGCGACCCTATTTCATGAACCGAGGGAAAGTAATGTCCACTCTTACCGAAGAACAAGCCCGCGCCTACATGCACAAGCTTCTGGCAACGATGAGTCAGGCCGGCGGCTCCGATCTTTTCGTCTCGAGCGATTTTCCGCCGAGTATGAAAGCGCACGGCAGCATGCAGCCTCTGGGCAACCAGAAGCTCACGGGAGAGATTACGCGCACGCTCGCGCACGCAATGATGAACGAGCGGCAGCGCGTGGAGTTCGCGAAGGAGCTCGAATGTAATTTTGCGGTGTCGATTCCCAATCTGTCGCGCTTTCGCGTAAACGTTTTCGTTCAGCAGCAGCATGTAGGAATGGTCATTCGGACCATTGCTTCCGAAATTCCCAACTTCGAGAAAATCGGGCTTCCGGACATTCTCAAGGAAGTCATCATGACCAAACGAGGGCTCGTGCTGGTGGTCGGCGGCACGGGGTCCGGCAAGTCGACATCGCTTGCCGCGATGATCGATCATCGTAACCGCACCTCGTCCGGGCATATCATCACCGTCGAGGATCCGGTGGAGTACGTGCACCCGTCGAAGAACTCCCTGATCACTCATCGGGAGGTGGGGATCGACACCCATTCATGGCATCACGCGCTGAAGAACACACTGCGCCAGGCGCCCGACGTTATTCTGATCGGTGAGATCCGCGATACGGAGACGATGGAGCATGCGATCACGTTTGCGGAAACGGGTCATCTGTGTCTCGGCACGCTGCACGCCAACAATGCCAACCAAACGATGGATCGCATCATCAACTTCTTCCCGGAGGAAAGGCGCAATCAGCTCTTGATGGATCTATCGGTGAACCTGCGTGCGATCATCTCGCAGCGGCTCGTGCGCACCGTGGACGGCAAAGGACGCAAGGCTGCGATCGAGATACTCATCAATACGCCGGCGATTGCCGAGCGCATATTCAAAGGTGAGTTTCACGAAATCAAAGGCATCATGAACAAGTCGCGAGAGTTAGGTATGCGCACGTTCGACTGGGCGCTTTTCGAGCTGTACGACGAAGGTCATATCTCGTACGAGGAAGCGTTGCGAAACGCCGATTCAGCCAATGAATTGCGCCTCAACATCAAATTGAAGAGCAAGCGGGGCGAGCCCTCGTCCGCGGCCGCCATGTCTTTGTCGCTGCACCAAGAACCAACGGCCGAGGAGCTGGAGCAGAAGCGCCAGGAGGAGACGAAGAAGCAGGAGGAGAAGAAACGAGAGCTCGAAGAAGAGCAACTCAAGAAGCTCCAGGAAGAAAAGAAACGGCGGATGGACGAGCCTGCGCGCGAGCCCCAGCAACAGAAGCAGCCGCAATTCGAAAAGCAACAGTAGTCAGGCACAACTACAACGACTGCCGGGCATGCGCCCACCTGTTGAGCTGCCGCGCGAAAGTCGTCGGACTGGTGCACTGCAGGCTACGCTGGGCGAGCGAACGCCTCATGCACCTGCCTCTCGTATGCGAGCACCTGTGCCACGCTCGCTCGCTGCTTCATGCGCTCGAAGTGGCTGGTGCAGTGCTCAAACGACGAAAGATCAAGCTTGAATGACAGCGCCCGCCGCAAACACCAGAAAAAGTACGCATCAACAGCGGTGAAATGGTCGAAGAACCATTCGCGGCCGGCGAGCAGGCCCTCGGCTATTTCCAGATCTTCGAACAGCAACCGGTTACCTACACGTTTAACGCTTTCCTGCGATCCGGGAAGGTCGCAGTAATTCTCCGGCCGCGCGTTGGGCGTCAAATGCGGGTGAATCGTAGAGGAAAACCACGCCATGAGCGAGATCGCTTTGATTTCCGCTTTCGGCGCGCCTGGTAACAGCCTCGCACGGGGAAACTGACGGGCGATCCAGATTTGGATCGCAACGTTCTCGGTCAGCGGCTCACCGTCGATCACAAGCACCGGAACCTTGTGCTTGGGATTGATCGCCAGGAATTCGGCCGACCGTTGCTGGTTGGTGCGGGTGTTGAGATCCCGAACGTCGAAGGCCGCGCCCGCTTCAGTAAGCGTCACATAAGGCACGAGCGCACAGGTCATAGGCGCGTAATAGAGCGTCAGCTTCATTTCGCCGTTTTTCAAAACTTCAGAGGCTCGCTACGGCAGCACTGCCAGGGCGCGCGCCCGGACGTGGCGCGCGTGAATGACGGCAGCGCGGAAAATCTGCTCCGCCTGCAGCTCGCCAACCTCGTCACCTCGCGCTGCCGTATAGGCGTGAAAGAATGCGGAAAAAAGAGTTTTGATAGTGATTCCGAAGGCCTCTTCGATCAGGTCGCGTTCACTCACGGCTGTCTCCGTAGGATCACTCCTCGATTACACGATCGGCGTTTACTGGGGAATGTAAAGGCAGGCGCGAGCAGCCGACCGCGCGTAAGGCGCGCATGTCAACATACATCATCTCGACAGCCATACTCCACGTGGCAGAACCTTGTTCGCGTTCAAGCCCCGGCCCCGCCACATTGCAGGGCGGGACTTCTGGGGCGTCCTCGCTTCAGACGAGCGTGAGTCCGAATGTCGTGCGCCAGACCCCGGCATAATCCCGCTGCAGCGGTGCGATGTCAGTGTGCGACACCCCACGCGCGGGCGCGAAGTGAAGCTGTGACACGACTGTCGCGTGTTCGGCGTGTCTCACTCGATAACTGACATATTGACGGTCACGCTGTGCTGGCGCGTCGGTCATGAACATGAAACGTCCGTCCCCATCAGTCGTCACGGTGATCTGATGCGAGTTGCTACGTGCCTGCCACACCTCCACGAAGGCGGCAGCGACCGGCTTCCAATCGGCTCCTATGATCCGTCCGGAGACGATCAGCTTCTCGCCGGGTGCGGGCACGTTGCCGTGTCCCGCCGATACCTGTCCTTCAGCGCGCCCGCCGCATTGTCGCGCGAGTAGCGCCCCAGGCGCCGCGGCGCCGACGACGCCCGCAATGATCAGATGCCTGCGTTTAACAGATATCGAGTCGGCTCTCATTTTGCTCTCCCCGGTTCAACTGCACTGTCCGCCACGGCTCGCCTGCAGTCACAAGCAGAATGATACTCGCTCAATCGAACACGCGGATTGTTTGCGGCTGATCGAGCCTTTCGACTAAGATGCCTTGAACGATTCGGCGACACATTCTGGCGCTCGTTCAAAATCGCGCAAAGACTTGGCGTTCACGGAGGGGGATCACAATGAAACTGCTGTACTTCAATGATTTTCGACTCGGCATCCTCAAAGGCGAATCGGTCGTGGACGTCACGTCCGTCGTGCAAAACATCCCGCACACCGGCCCGGGCAACATGATAAATGGTTTGATCGCGCGCTTCGCCGAATTTCGGGGTCCCCTTGAAAGGGCTGCGAACGCCGGCAAAGGCCTGCCCGTGAGCCAGGTCAAGATACGACCACCACTGCCGAAGCCTGTGAACGTCGACTGTATGGCCGTAAACTATATGGAAGACGGAACTCGCAAAGCTCCCGCACCGATCAACGCGTTTCACAAGTCGCCGGGCTGCATCGTCGGACATGGCGAAACGATGGTCCTGCCGGACATCGCTGCGACCATATTCGAAGGCGAGGCGGAACTCGCCCTCGTCATCGGCAAGCCGGCGAGCAATGTGCCCGCGGCGAAGGCGATGGAGTACATCTTCGGCTATGTCAATTTCATCGACGGGTCAGCTCGCGGAGTACTTCCGCCGGGCAATACGTTCTATCAGATGAAGTCACGCGCTACGTTTGCGCCCATGGGGCCCTATCTGGTAACGGCAGACGAGATCCCCAACCCGCACAAGCTGCAAGTGAGGCTTTGGGTAAATGGCGTGCTCAAGCAGAACTACAGCACCGACGATATGGCGCACAAGATTCCGCGCTGCATCGAGTGGATCACGTCCATTCACGATCTCGAGCCCGGCGACATCCTCGCCACCGGGACAAACCATCGCGGCCTTTCGGCGTTTCAGGATGGCGACACGGTCGACCTCGAAGTCGAAGGGATGGGGAAGTTGACGGTCAAGGTGAAAGACGAGTTCCGGCGCACGTGGTCCCGCGAGACGCGGCTCGACCGCGAGCACAAAGGTTTGGAAGGTACCACGCCGCAGCTCAGCGGGAAGTACGCCCAAGCGTAACCCCGTTCACCGTGCTCAGCCGTGGGCGCGGGGCTGAGCATCCGGGGACGATCGCTCCACGAGTGTTTGCCTGGCGCCACCCCTTCGTCACCTTGCGCTGCAAGCCCCCGCGACGGGCCGGCTGAGCCTTAAATACACGATTACCTGATGCGCGCCGTCGCGCTAAGCGCCTTGACCAACCAGCCCGGAGATCAGGTGGGCGTGGGCTCGCTACGCCCGCCACAACTGCGGATGAGGGTTTAGCGCACGACCGCCTTCGCACCTGCGATCGTGCTCACATCGCCCGTCAGCTCACCGCCTTCTTCGATACGGATGTTGCCATAACGAATGTGGCCGGAGACGCGGCCGGTCGCGTGAATGACGAGTTGCTTGCGTGCGGTCAGTTCACCATCGAAGCGCCCGAAAATTTCCGCGACGTCCATGCTGACCGTGCCTGTGAACACGCCATTCTCCGCAATCTGGACAACCCTGCTATCCATCGACGCTTCCAGCCTGCCCTCGACGACGAGCGTGTCGCAATTCGTGATCTCGACACCTTTCATCTTGATGTCCGGGCCTACGATCAACTTGCTTCCCGGTGTGTCATCTGTGGCTGGGGGCGTCTTGGGCTTCGCCGCGTCGGCGGTTTGCCGCGCCGGCGTTCCGGCCAGGTCCGGCGTGAGATTCACGTTGCGCAGCCCGCTGCGCTGGCTCTCGTCTTTTTTGTCGATGACTCCATCCCGATTGAACATCGCGTCTCCTTGTGATGAACATATTCGCTGCGATAACGCAGCAAGTCGCCAGATTCGCAGAAAGCGGCCGCTGCATCAAGCATTAGGTGAAATTCTCCGCGACGCGGACCACGCGTTCGAGGAAAGGACAAGCGATCAACAGCGAAAATGCGCGGCTTCGAAACGCACGAGGTACCCGTGGGATGCTGCAGCGCGAATGATTAGTGATGCGTCGTGCGGCTTTGTTCGGAGACTTTGGAATGCGGGCGCGCTATCGACCCGACACGCGGTAGGCGTGGTGAACCTACGAGGCGGTGCCCTGCGGCGCGAGGGGTGCGAGCTCGGTGAGCAAACGCCCGATCAGCGCGTTGGCCACGGCGAAAGCCGCGGCTGTAGCAGCGACATCGCGGGCTCGCGCGTGAGTTTCTACGTCCGCGAGAAACTTGAAAACCTCTGGTGCCTCGAGAGATGCGACGGCACCCTTGAGCGATGTTACGTGTCCCAGCACACGCTCGAAATCTTTGTTGCTGAGCGCCGCGCGGATCGACGTCAGTACGTGCGGGACCGTGCGTATGAAAATGCCCGCAACCTGACTGACGAGCTTCTTGTCGCCACCGAGTCGCGCCCGGGTCATGTTGACGTTAAGCAGGCGGTCGGCCTGGTCGCGCTGCGCGGGATCGGCGCTTGCAGCAGATTCATCCTCACCGTGCAGGATCGCGCCGTCGGCGAGTTGCTTGGTAGCGCGCAAGCCGAGCATCGTGCTCGCAAGGTTCTGCAGCTCGGAAAAATCAAAGGGCTTATAGAGGAAATCGGTGATGCCGCTCTGTATCGCACTGTTGCGGACTTCCCGATCGGCGCGCACGGTCACCATAAGTACGGGCGTGTCACCCCGCCCCGGCAAAGCCCGCAAGCGCTGGGTGAACTCAACGCCATTCCAGTTGGGCATTTCGTAGTCGACGATGACCAGATCCGGATCATTCGCCTTGCACCAGGCGAGCGCGGCAGGTGCCAGGGTGAAGCCCTGGGCGTCGCAATCGGGTAGCTTACCTACCAGCTGTTTGAGCACGGCCAGACTGACCGGCTCGTCATCTATGATGACGATATCCATCTGTTCCCGTCCCCTGCAGCTCCGCTGTTGGACCGCGGTCACGTCAATCGTCCGTCAAGACCAGCCCGGATAATGAATTGAGAACCCTCGCCCACGCGGCACGTCTAATCGCCGAAAAGTTGGCAGGAAAACTCGGGTGCTTTGGTGCGGTTATCGCCCGTAACGCTGGGACCAGCGGCAGAGTTACCATCTGCCTAGGTCGACGCCTGCTGCGATGCCGGACTATCGCGCAGGCGTGCCGCTCAGCGTTAGGGACTTTGTCTCACCCTCGGACGCTGCGAAAATCCCATTCGCTCGCGCGCGTTTCGCTTCCGCACAAGATACTGACGTTGCACCTCCAGACAACTGCCGCCAAACCCCTTCGCATCGGCATACTTCGCCTGCGCAGGTCATGCATGAGATTCCTGCTGATCAGCCTGGTCGCAGCCGTGACCGGGTGTGCCACGAGCGAAATCCCGCAGCCGCCCGGTAGCACACCCGTGACTGCTGCGGAGGGCCGGGCGCGCGTCGCAGCCCTGCTGCCCAGCAGCGTCTCAGAACGCACGGGCTGGGCTAGGGACATCTACGCGGCGATGACTGCCATGGAGATTCGACCGACCGTAGAGAACGTGTGCGCCATAGTGGCGATCACCTACCAGGAGTCGAGCTTTCGAGCAGATCCCGCCGTGCCAGGCCTTTCGGGAATCGCCTGGAAGGAGATCGACAAACAGGCGGACCGTGTGGGCATTCCCCAGCTCGTCGTTCGCGGCGCGCTCCTGTTGCCTTCGTCGAACGGCAAGAGTTACAGCGAGCGACTGGATACCGTCAAAACCGAGCGGCAGCTGAGCGAGATCTTCGAGGATTTCATTGGTCTCGTGCCGATGGGTAAGACGTTTTTCGCGGATCGGAATCCGGTGCGTACAGGTGGGCCGATGCAGGTCAGTGTCGCTTTTGCGGAGGCACACGCGAAAGTGAAGACTTATCCCTATGGCGTGTCCGCATCGATACGTCACGAAGTATTCACGCGCCGCGGCGGCATGTACTTCGGCATCGCCCATCTACTGGACTACCCCGCCTCGTACAACAGCCCGATCTATCGCTTCGCCGATTTCAACGCGGGACGATACGCGAGTCGCAACGCGGCTTTTCAGAATGCGGTGTCGCTTATTTCCGGAATCAGTCTCGCGCTGGACGGAGACCTGCTGCGTTACGAGCAGGGTGAGGCGAGCACAGAGCTCGGCAGCACCGAGCTCGCCGTTCGCACGTTGGCGCGGCGTCTGGACATGAGCATGCCTGAGATTCGCCGTGATCTGGAGCGCGGCAAAGCGCACGAGTTCGAGCGCAGCAGGCTCTACGCTCGCGTGTTTGCGCTCGCCGACAAGCTCAGCGGAAAACCCGTGCCCCGCGCGGTGCTGCCCCGCATCCTGCTGCAGAGCCCGAAGATCACCCGCAAGCTCACGACCGACTGGTTTGCCAATCGCGTAGACGAGCGCTACCGGACCTGCATCGCGCGCAGCCCACGCGCTTCTCTGTAGCGCCCAGACGCAGCGCTATCGATCACGCACGGAAGAGCTGTGGCAGCAAAGCGTATAAACTGCGAATGCCAACAGCTTGCTGCATCCATAATGTCACGCGGTCGCTTGTGCGGAGGGGTGATCATGAAGAAGGTATTCGCGGCGCTACTGTATTCCTGGTGCGGGATCGCATACGCCCAGACTGCGGAAGAGTTGATATCGAGCGGCAAAAACACCGACAACGTCCCCACCTTCGGCATGGGCTACGACCTGAAGATGTACAGTCCGCTGAGGCAGATCAACAAGTCGAATATCAAGCGCCTCGTCCCAATCTGGAGCACGAGCCTTGCGAACGACATGGGCGAGCTCTCGCAACCGACGATCTATAACGGCGTGATGTACGTGGTCAATGGTAACTGGACCTTTGCGCTGGACGTCGAGACCGGCAAGCAGATCTGGCGCACACCGGTGCAATACGACCGCGCAGCGATGCGCGTCGCGAGCAACGGCGCGATCATGAGAGGACCGGCGACGATCTACAACGGCAAGCTCTTTCGCCAGACGCTGGATGCCCACGTGATGGCGCTCGATATGAAGACCGGCAAGGAGCTCTGGAAAACCAAGTACGCGGATTGGAAGGAAGGCTACAAGGGCGTAATCGCCCCGATGGTCGCGAATGGCGTGGTGCTCTCAGGTCAGGGCGGTAGCGACAGCACAGCTCGCGGCTTCGTCGGTGGCTATGATCCCGACACGGGTAAAGAGCTGTGGCGCACGTGGAGCATCCCCGAGCCCGGCCAGCCCGGCGCCGAAACGTGGCCGAACAAGACCAAGCCCGAGGCGTGGAAAAATGGTGGCGGCACGACGTGGCAATACATGTCATACGACCCGCAGCTCGACGTTGTTTTTGTAGGCACGGGTAACGCTCAGCCGTACAACCCTCATTATCGCGGAGACGGGGGAGACGCGCTGTATACCTCGAGCATCCTCGCGATCAAGCCCAAGACAGGGCAGATGGTGTGGTACTACCAGTACGTGCCGAACGATGCCTATGACTACGACTCCACTGCCGAAAGCATACTGGCTGACGTCCGCGTTGATGGCCAGATGCGCAAGGTGCTCATCAATGCGCATAAAAACGGCTTCCTCTACGTCATCGATCGCACGAATGGCAAGCTGATCGCCGCAAACCCGTTCGTGAAAACAACGTGGGCCAAGAGCATCGACATCAAGACCGGGCGCCCGGTGCTCACGGATCTACTCGATCGCGCAATGAAAGGCGAAACGGTCCGCCTCGATCCGGCACGAGCAACGAACGCGACGCTCGCCGCATTCAACCCGAAGACGGGGCTGCTGTTCCTGAACCCGTGGAACCAGGCGCGCGTGATGAAATTCGTCGACTACAAGATGGAGCTCGGCAGTCTCGCGACGGGCATCGAATCGAGCTTCGACACGCCCAAAGGGGAGCCGGCGGGCTATCACCAGGCCGTGGATCCGCTCACCGGGAAAGTCGTGTGGCAGGTTCCGCTCATGGATTTTGGCGTGTCGGCGGGCTTGCTCGCCACTGACGGCGGTCTGTTGTTCACTGGTCTTTTGACGGGTGAATTCATTGCCCTCGATCAGGATAGCGGCCAAAGACTGTGGCAGTTCAAGACCGGCTCATCCGTCAATGCACCACCGATCACGTACACCTACAAGGGTCGCCAATTCGTGACCGTTCTCTCCGGCAGGGGCGGCAGTAACCCGACGCGCTTCGCGGGCCCGCTCGTTCCAGCAGGGGGCGCGGTCTGGACGTTTGCGTTGATGCCGCAATGACGTTTTACGGAGAACGAAATTTGAGATTGAGCTCTGCCGTCACCTTCGCGCTCATGCTCACGTGCACGAGCGCTCACGCTCAGGATTCCGCAGCAAATCCGAACGCGCCGGACCAGATCAAGCGAGGCGCGAGTCTCTATGCGATCAACTGCGCACCTTGCCACGGGGCTCGCATGGCGAACCCCGAGTGGGCGATCGACTTACGCACCTTCCCGCGAGACCAGCGTGCGCGCTTCATCGATTCCGTGACGCACGGCAAAGGCGGGATGCCGCCGTGGGGCGATGTCATGAAGGCCGACGAGATCGAAGCGCTCTGGTCATATGTGGTAGCTGGAGAGGCGAACAAGTAGCGATTGCAGTCGTTGGTTCGATTCATCGCTTTGCAGCGCGCATTGCCTCGATCCCCGCGGGCGATGATCATTCCGCTCCGCGCTGATCCTGAACTGTGGATGGAGGGGCTACCGTCAGACCGCGCACACTGTTGCTCTCTATCGCCCGCGCTACAACGCCGGCGGCTTTGATCTCCTCTACGAATTCCCGCAGGTATCGTGCCCCCTTGTCGCGGCCTTTGGGCGTGCCAACCGCCTGCTGTACCGCGGTGAACCGGCCATCAAGGATGCGCGAGCCGGGCAGATTGTCGCGGTCCGTCACCAGCCGGGGCTTGAGCCCGGCAAGCGCATCCAGCTTGTCATCCAAGAAGCGCTTGAATGCATTGTCGGCGCCCTTCTCATGCACAAGCTTGGCGTGCTTCAGGCTGCGCGTGAGATACAGCTCGTACGCGCTTTTGGTCGGCACCGCGATGCGTATACTCTCGCGGTCTACTTCATCCATGGAACGCAGTGACGATCCAGGCGGCACGAGGTAGGTCGCCTCGATTTCCACGTACGCCGCCGTGAAGTCGATTTCGTTCGCACGCTGAGGCTCGGCACCCAGAAAGCCAACGTCCCACACACCCGTTTTAGCCGCGTCCGCAAGAGCGCCGGGGTTCGGGTATGGGATGAGCTCGATTGCAAGACCCAGCCGACGCGCCAATTCTCGTCCCAGATCAACAGCAAGTCCGGCGGGCTCACCTGTCGTTGGATCCCTTCGAGTGAGCAGAAAATTGGACATATTGATGCCGACGCGCAGCTTGCCGGTGGGCGCGAGCTCGGAGAGTACTGCAGGAGAAACGGCCATTGCTGTTCCTTAGAAAAGGTTGGGCTTGCGCCTGAATCGCTGGTTTATTGCTGTGACCTCGAAAGGCAGTCGTTTCGCCAAGCCAATCCTTGCTCGCGTGGCGCCCCAATCACAATCACATACAGCTAACGCTCGCTGTCCTTTTCCGTGCGCTGCTGCGTTTGCGACATCGAGCGCTCGATACGCGCCTTCGTGTCGTCCTGCATTTTCTGACCTTGGATGATTTCCTGTTTCTTGATTGCCGCGCTCGTCGCTGCGGTGGTCGCCGTTTCAGCGCCGCAGCCGTACAGAACGAAGGCGAGAAATCCGAGCATAAGCTGTTTCATTGCACCTCCCATCGACAATTACGGATTACATGAATCTGTGCGCGCTGGACGCAAGCGTGCCAGATAACAGCGGTCGCATTCTTGCACGTGCGGCGAACCAATCCAATACTTTGCGTCTGCTGCGTTGATGGGTTTCAACCTTCGAGATGGGAGGCCGACGCCGTGATCTCACCGCGTTGGAGTTTGCGCACGAGCTCGACCAGCTTTTCGTGCGAAGGCGTGGGTATTCCGAGCATCTTGCCTTTGTCCACGATGAAGCCATTCATGAAGTCGATTTCGGTGCGCCGGCCCTTGCGTATGTCCTGTGCCATGGACGGACGCTGCATATCACCACGCGGATTCTCTTTTGCGCGTGCAGTCATATGCTCTTCGACTTCCGCCATGGCGTCACCATTGCCTTCGGCGGCGAGCGCAAGCAGTTCGGGCTTGACCCCGCCGATTTTCTCCAGCTGAAAGCCAAGCGCCTCCGCCACGCGCACCGCTTCGCCGCCGAGCTTGATCGCAAAGCGCCGCACCGCCGGGTTCAGATCGCATTGCGGGCTGGTCAGTCCCGTCAAGGCTGACACTCCGTTGCGCATTCCATTCTGAGACAGCTTGGACCAGCGCTCGCCCCATAGATTGGTCGTTCCCTTGGCGCTGTCGATGACCTTGAACATGTCGACCAGCTCGGTTACGCGTTTGGTTACGACGCCGTGGACTTCACCGATGCGGAATACCGTGTGCTTTTCCCCGCCTTTGGCTGCGGTGCGCCTGATGCGCGCAGCGTCGTGCATATCGACTGAAATGACTGATGCGATAATGCCCAGCGTCTTGCCCCAGCCGACGATGCTCGCGATTTTTTCTTCGTTGACGCAATTCTGCAGAGACACGACATAACCGTCCGGTGCGAGATAAGGCTTGATCAGCATCGTCGCCCATTCGGTATCGTACGATTTCACGGACACGAATGCGATGTCGATCGGTTTCTGTTTCGACAACGACTGCACTTCGGTGAGATGCATCGTCTTCGCGTTCTTCACCGTGAATTTCTCTTCCGGCGTTACGCCGTCGAGCTCGAGCCCGCGGGACCGGATGGCTTCGATGTTCTCGGGCCACATGTCGATCAGTGTCACGTCCTGACCGTTCTTCGCAAGATAGCCGCCCACGTAGCCGCCCAACGCCCCGGTGCCTACGACCGCAATTCGTTTCTGCGTGCTCATTTCATCTCTCCTTGGGGTGGGCGCGGAACGCCGGTCGTCACTCCTGCAGTCAATCTGCACGCCGCCCGAGTCCTTCACCGGTTTGGCCAGCGCGCGAGATCGTCGCGCAGCCATGTGGGGCAGTCTCCTTTAGTGTTTCTGCGGGAACGACTTGCAGCTCGCTGAGGATACTACAACGTCTATCTTCTGTTGTCGGTTCAAGATCTGGACATACACACTGAATTGTCACGACGGACCATCGGCACGTGGAGTTCGTCATGCGACTCGCTTGCGTCGTTCAGTACTGCCCCGCTCGTCGCTCTACAGCGTACTCGCGCAGGTGGTGGTATCGTGTTCTCAAACTCGCCCGGAGGAGACACCATGGCCACGGAAACGCTCGCACGGTTCGTGATTGAAACGCGCACGAATAACATTCCCAACGAGATTCTCAAAGCCGCGCAAGACGCATTGATCGATACGGTCGGCGTGGCGCTGGCCGGAACCCTCGAGCCTGTCGGCGAGCTCGCATTGCGCTGGGTCAGTGAGACGGGCGCAAAGGCGCAGGCGACTCTCTGGGGCCAAAACACCCGCACGTCTGCCGCCGAGGCCGCTTTTGCGAACGGCATGTGCGCGCATGCGCTCGACTTCGACGACAGCATTCCCACACTGCGTGGTCATCCGAGTGCGACGATGGTGCCGGCGGCGCTCGCGGTCGCGGAAGTCAACGCGGCTTCTGGCGCTCAGGTGCTCGCCGCGTTTGCACTCGGACTCGAAGTGGCAGGCAAGGTCGGCAAAGCGATCGGAGCGGGTCATTACATGCGGGGCTGGCATGCGACCGCGACGGTCGGCGCGTTCTCGGCCACTGCCGTGGCGGCGAGATTATGGGGACTGAACGCAGCGCAGCTGCAGATGGCGTGGGGACTCGCCGCGTCTCAGATGAGCGGCCTCGTGCGCAACTTCGGCACGATGACGAAACCGTTCCATGCGGGAAACGCGGCCCGTATTGCCGTCCTGTCGGCTTGGATGGCGCGCCAGGGTTTCACCGCAGACCCGCAAATATTTGACGGACAGAACAACGTGCTCGAGACCTATGGTGCCGACGACCGCGTTCCTCTGGAAAACGTGCTCGGAAAACTGGCGAAGCCTTGGGAAATGGCTGAACCCGGCATTTACGTCAAGCGCTGGCCGTGCTGCTACTGCAACCATCGCCCCATCGGCGGAATGCTCGAATTGATCAGCAGGCACAGCATCAAAGCAGATGAAGTCACTTCAGTCGCGATCGGCTTTCCACCGGGTTCCGACACCGCCCTCGTGAGTCACAATCCGACGACGGGACTCGAAGGCAAATTCAGCATCGAATACGTAGCCGCGGCGACGATGCTCGACGGGAAGCTCACGCTCGAGACATTCACCGACGCCATGGTTCAGCGTCCGGCCGTGCGCGCGATGATGGCCAAATGCCGTAGATACCGCATCGAAGACAAAGGCGTCTTCTCGGGCGTGCAGGGCTACAACGACGTGGCGATCGAGACGACGCGCGGCCGATTCGAAATGCGCGTGGAAAAAGTCCCCGGCTCTCCCGCGTGGCCGATGACGGCGCAGGATCGCGTTGAGAAATTCATGGACTGCGCCGGCCGCGTCCTGGGCCAGCCGGGCGCGGAACGCCTGCTGCGACTATTCGAACGCTGCGCTGAGCTGCCCGACATGCGGGAGCTGCTGCGTGCGACGCTTCCTTCATCGCACGAAACGGCTGCTGCAGTTCCTGCGGGCTGATCTCCTAGTCGAGCGGTGGTGAACGAGTGAGCAGGCCGCGGTAAGCGACCGCGCGCGATTCAGGCCTGCTTTCCGCCGACTTTGAGCTCGTCCTTGACGTCTTCGAGGAGCGGTCCGACTTTCTGGACTGCATATCTGAGCTGAGCCTCGGTGCACGCAAATCGCTCGCACCAGTAGTCGACTTCGTATTCCTCGCTCAGGTTGATCCGTTTGCTGTCCTGTGGGCGGCGCTTGGATTTGTCGTCTGACATGGCGGTCTCCTTTTGCCTCCCGATATTTGCAAGGACCGGACCAGACACGCTCAGCAAACTCAATCAGCGGGTAGCGCGGAGCTCCAGAACGCCTCGCAGCGCCATGTAGTATCCGAACACGCCGAATCCAGCGATGCTACCGCGGCACGCGCGCGCGACATCGGACGTGGCGCCGCGCCGCGCCGGATTCGATACATGCAGCTCGATGGTGGGATACTTGACCTGGCTGATTGCAGCAACGAGCGCCGGATGACCCGTCGTATAGCCCGCCGGATTGATGATGGCCGCGTCGACGCCGCTCTCATGAGCCTCGTAGAGCTTGTTGATCACTTCGCCTTCGATGTTCGAATGGAAAATCTCGACGTCGATCCCCAGCTCGGCGGCATACTGGCGGATGTGTCGATCGTACTCCGGCAGCAGCATCGGGCCGAAGACGTCGACCTGCACCTTGCCGCGCATGTTCATCCCTGCGCCGTGAATCACCAGAACCTTCGGCATAAACTCCACCTTCCGTGGTCGACGTGTACCGCGATTATCGGGCCGGGGTGCACACGCTTGCAACAAGAGTGGATTGAAAAACCAAATCACGCAACAATCGCCGAATGCTTATACGAACTCAAATGTTTCTAAGGACGAGGCGAACGCAGCAAGCTGAACCCCGCCTGCGGAATGCGAGACGGGTGCCGCAGTACATTGTGGCCACGGCATGGGTATTGGCTTTCGGCCCACCCGTCATTGCTGCGGATCAGGCATTCCCGACCCGACCTGTGCGCATCATCGTTCCTCTCGCGCCCGGCGGCGGCACTGACAACCTGACGCGCATCATGGCGCCCAAGATGAGCGAGCTGCTGGGGCAGCAGGTCATCGTCGACAACCGGCCAGGCGCGGGCGGCCAGATCGGTAGCGAAGTCGTAGCGAAAGCGGTGCCGGATGGTTACACCATACTGAACGTCGAGAGCTCTTTCGCCAGCAATCCGAGCCTCTTCTCCAAGCTGCCTTACGATACGATCAAGGATTTCGCACCGGTCTCACTGCTTGCGATGACGCCGAACGTGCTCATCGTCCACCCTTCCGTTCCGGCAAAGACATTGAAGGAGCTGGTTGCGCTCGGCAAAGCACGCCCTGCACTGTTCACTTTTGCAATGGGCGGGCTCGGCACCGCGACGCACCTTGGCATCGAACAGTTCAAGGCGGCAACGAAGATCGATCTGGTCATCGTGCCGTACAAGAGCGGCGGGCTCGCGACCGCAGACACGTTGGCGGGACACGTGTCCATGCTGTTTGGCGGCACCAGCTCCGCTTCGCAATACGTCAGGGCCGGCAGGCTGCGCGCAATTGCAGTTACCGGGGAGACACGCAATGCATCGTTGCCGGAGGTGCCTACATTCAAAGAACTGGGGATGAATGAAGTCGATTCGGTGAGCACGTTCGGATCGGTAGCGCCGGCAGCCACGCCGAAGGAAACGATCAACGCGCTGAACGCGGCGATGCGCAAAGCATTGCAATCCGCAGAGGTTCGTCAGCTTCTGCTAACGCGTGGATACGACATTGTCGGCAGCACCCCCGAGCAATTCGGCGCAAGTATCCGCAGCGATATCGCGAAGTGGGAAAAAGTAGTCAAGGATTCGAAGATCGCGCGCATCAACTGAACAGAGAGAACACACATGGAAGCTATTCCGAATTACACGAAACGCCAGCTCGCATCAGGTAAAGTCGCGCTCGGCATGGGTCTGCGTCAGGCACGCACGGTCGACATAGCGGCGATCGGGAAGAAATGCGGCTTCGAATGGCTCTTTATCGACATGGAACACAGCTCGCTCGACGTCGATACTGCGGCGCAGATAGCGACGGCGGCGCTGCCCGTGGGCATCACACCCATCGTTAGAGTCCCCGGCAAGGAGCACCATCATGCTTCGCGCCTGCTCGACTCCGGCGCACAAGGTATCGTCGTGCCGCACGTGGACACGGTCGAAGAAGCACAGCAAGCCGTGTCGTACTGCAAGTTCCCACCTGTCGGTCATCGCTCAATAGCGGGATTGCAGCCGCTCTTCGGATTCGACACGATTCCACCCGCGGATTTCGCGCGCATGGCCAACGACGAAACGTTGGTGGTCGTCATGCTCGAAACGCCTGCCGCAATCGCGAAGGCGGAGGCGATCGCGGCGGTGCCTGGAGTGGACGTCGTGTTGATCGGCACCAATGACTTGACGGCCGAGATCGGCATACCCGGACTGTATGCCGATTCGCGAGTCGAAGACGCGTATCGTTCCGTGATCACCGCGTGCAAGAAGCACGGCAAACACCCGGGCATGGGCGGCGTGTATGAAACGAAGCTCATGGAGAAGTACATCAAGTTCGGCATGCGCTTCATTCTCAGTGGGAGCGATACCAGTTTCCTGATATCGGGCGGCACGGAGCGCGCCAAATTCCTGCATAACGTTGCGCTATAAACGCCATGCACACGCTCGGCGGACAGGTCGTTGCAGGTCCGGACGTTCATCTGTTCGCGAGCTACTACCAATATAGAGCCGTCATGCGTGGAAAATATAAAACCACAGTGAGGAGCTAAGCCGTGGCGCTTGCGAAACGAACCTACGATTCGGGCGCGCGAGGCACGCTCGACGGCGTGCGCGTGCTCGATCTCTCTCGGCTCGTCGCGGGCAACACGCTCACTCAGGTGCTCGGCGACTTCGGTGCCGAAGTGATCAAGGTGGAGCCCCCGGCAGGCGACACGCTGCGCGCGTGGAAAGTGAAAGGCGTGCAGACCAACTGGAAAATCTATGCACGCAACAAGAAAAGCCTGGGGCTAGAACTGCGTGAGAAAAAAGCGCGCGATCTATTGTTGCAGCTCGTGCCGAGCGCTCACATCCTGGTCGAAAGCTTTCGGCCGGGCACGCTCGAAACCATGGGACTCGGGCCCGACGTACTGCTTGAGAGGAACCCGAAGCTCATCATCGTGCGCATTTCCGGCTTCGGTCAGGAGGGCCCCTACCGCCGCCGCCCGGGCTTCGGCACGCTGATCGAAGGCATGTCGGGTTTTGCATCGTTCAATGGCTTTGCCGATCGCGAGCCTGTGCTCCCGCCGATGTATCTCGCCGACACGATTTCGGGTCTGTATGGCTCCACTGCAGTAATGATCGCGTTACGTGAAGTCGAGCAGAACGGTGGGCATGGACAGGTCATCGATCTGCCGCTCCTCGACCCGCTGTTTGCGGTGCTGGGACCGCAGGCGGCAAACTATCGGCTCACCGGAGAAGTAAAACCGCGTACCGGCAGCCGCTCGACGAACGCCGGACCGCGCAACGTCTATCTGTGCAAGGACGGGCATTACGTCTGTCTCTCTGCGTCGACGCAAAAAATGGCAGAGCGCGTGATGCGTTCGATCGGCCGGCCCGAGCTGATCGACGATCCACGCTACAGTACCAATGCGGCCCGTGTGCAGCATGCGGAGGATCTCGATGCGATCATCGGTGCTTTCGTCCGCGAGCGCACGCAAGCAGAGAACGTCGCCTTCTTCGAAAAAGCGGAAGTCACCATCGGCCCGATATACGACATCTCGCAGATCGTGGAAGACCCGCACGTGGTCGAACGCGAGCTGGTGGCCGACTATCCCGATGCCGAGATGGACGCGTTTCCGATGCATCACGTCGTGCCGCGGCTCTCCGCCACACCGGGCTCGATTCGCACGCCGGCGCCGCATCTCGGTGAGCACAACCGGCCCCTGCTCGCGGAGCTGGGTATCAGCGATGCAGCGTACGCCGATCTCCGTGCGGAAGGCATAGTCTGCGAGGGCGAAAGCCGCGTCAAAATAGAGGAACAATAAGCATGAGTGAATCCGTGCGAGGCTCGCAACAGGCCGTGCCCAACTCATCCGGTGTCGAGCCGCCGAAGCTTCATGCGCCTGCGAATGCAGCCGACTGTCACATTCACATTTACGATCCACGGTTTCAGCCGCGCGTCGACAAGCCTGCGAGCTCCGCGGTCGAGCACTATCGACTGCTGCAGAAACGCATCGGTCTTACGCGCGTCGTGATCGTCACCCCGCGCAATTACGTCACGGACAACAGCGTCACACTCGATGCGATCCGGCAGCTCGGCGCCGACAAGGCGCGCGGTGTGGGCGTCTTGCGTCCGACAGTGACGGACGCGGAGCTGAAGACTCTGCACGACGGCGGCATCCGCGGCATCCGTTTCACGGTCGGGCAGCCTAAAACCGCGGTGGTCACGATCGACATGATCGAGCCACTGGCCAAGCGCATCGCCGATTTCGGATGGCATGTGCAACTCAACATGGAGTCCGATCAGATCGTCGAAAACGCGACGATGCTGCGCGGACTGCCGACTCAGATCGTTTTCGATCATATGGGCAAGCTCGGGCTTTCGGGGCTCGAGCACCCGGCTTTCGACGTGATACGCGGGCTACTCGACGAAGCTCGCGCGTGGGTCAAGATCTCGGGCGCATACATGAATACGCGCGTCGGTCCGCCGACCTACGCCGACGCCACCCGGGTTGCGCGCGCCTTCGTCAACGCCGCGCCGGAGCGTCTTGTCTGGGGCAGCGACTGGCCGCATCCGAGTCCAGCGGAAAAACCCGACGACGCTCTGCTGTTCGACCTGCTCGCGACTTGGGCTCCAGACGACAAAACACGCCATCGCATCCTGGTTTCGAATCCAGAGGCCTTGTACGATTTTGCAAGCTCTGCTTAGCTCTCAACACCGTGCGTCCGCCGATCCGCTGTACGCTATAAGCACGCAAAACAACGATGTTGAGCTCGCATGAAATGGAGGAGATTGCATGAAGCGCAAAATTAGCGCCGGCATATTTCACGCCGTGCCATTGCTGGTACTCGCGCTCGCATTGTGCGAGGAGACTGCGGGCGCTGGTGCGGGCGCGCAGTCCTATCCAGCACGACCGATACGCTGGATCGTTCCGTTTCCTCCAGGCGGCAGCACCGATATCTATTCGCGGGTTCTCGCACCGAAGCTGAGCGAAGCGCTCGCGCAGCAGATCGTCATCGACAATCGTCCAGGCGCGGGCGGCGCGCTCGGCGCGGAGCTCGCCGCAAAAGCGCCCGGCGACGGTTACACCATCTGGATGGGACAGACCAACAATCTCGCGATCGGGCCTGCGCTGAGGGCGAAGAATGCCTACGATCCGGTGCGCGACTATTCACCGATCACCCTGCTGATGAAAGCGCCGCAGGTTTATGTCGTCATTGCGGGCTCGCCTCTCGCGTCCGTCAAAGATGTCGTGGCGGCAGCCAAGAAAAAACCCGGCGAGCTCACATATGGATCGGCCGGCGTGGGCAGCAGCGGCCATATCAGCGGCGCACTGTTCAACATGACAGCCGGCGTCGACATCACACATGTGCCGTACAAAGGCGCATCGCCGGCATTGATCGATTTGAGAGCAGGCCGGATCACACTCCTCAATACCTCGCTCGCTTCCGCCGCCCAGATGACGAAGGAAGGCAAGATCAAACCCATTGCAACGACGGGGCTCACACGAGCGCGGATGTTACCGGACGTTCCGACAATCGCTGAGTCCGGGTATCCGGGTTTCGAGACAACGTCGTGGCACGGCATGCTGGCGCCGGCGAGAGTATCGCCCCAGATCATTGCCCGCCTGAACGGCGAGCTCGTGAAGGTGCTCGCACAGCCGCAGGTTCAGGAAAAGCTTTTATCCGAAGGCGGCGACATCACACCGAGCACACCGCAGCAGTTTGCGTCATTCCTGCAGGCCGAAGTCACGAAGTGGGCGAAAGTGATCAAGCAGGCAGGTATCACCGTGGAAGGGTCGTAATGAGCGCTGCATCAAACACAGCTTCAGCCGGACCTCTTCCACTGAGCGGCGTGCGCATCCTCGAGTTCGGCCACACCGTGATGGGACCGTCGTGCAGCATGGTGCTCGCGGATCTCGGCGCCGATGTGATCAAAGTCGAGCCGCCGGAAGGCGACCGCACCCGCGCGAACGTCGGCTTCGGATCCGCGCTGTTTCCGGTGTTCAACCGCAACAAGCGCAGCCTCTCGGTCGATCTGAAGAGCGATGAGGGCAAGGGGCTCATCCAGAAGGTCATCGAGAGCGCCGACGCGCTCATCGAAAACTTTGCTCACGGGACGATGGAGCGGCTCGGACTCGGTTATCGAGAGCTGTCTCGCGTGCAGCCGAGATTGATTTATTGCAGCCTCAAGGGATTCCTGAGCGGTCCATACGAAGAGCGACCCGCGCTCGACGAAATCGTACAGTTCATGGGCGGCCTCGCGTACATGACCGGACCATCCGGTTTGCCGCTGCGTGCAGGCGCTTCCGTAGTCGACATCATGGGCGGCATGTTCGGTGCGCTCGGCATCATGGCGGCGCTGCGCGAACGCGAGCACACCGGGCGCGGACAGTTCGTGAAGAGCGCGCTGTTCGAATCCACCGCGTTTCTCGTCGCTCAGCACATGGGGCAGCAGGCCCTGACCGGAAAAGAGCCGCCCCCCATGCCGGAGAAAGAAAGCTCGTGGGCTGTATACGAGGCTTTCAAGACAGCGGACGACAAGACCGTGTTCGTCGGCATCACGAGCGACAATCACTGGCGCAGCTTTTGCACCGGATTCGGCGTGGAAGAGCTGCTGGCGGATCCATCGCTCAAAACCAATCCGCAGCGCGCGCAAGTACGTGCCCGCATCGTGCCCGTTGTTGCAAAGAAGTTCGCAGCGCTGCGCCGGGACGAGCTCATGGCCAAGCTCGAGCGGCTCAAAATCCCATTCGGCCCACTCGCGAAGCCCGGCGACCTGTTCGACGATCCACACCTGAACTCAGGCGGACGCATGCTCGACGTTCTCTTGCCTACAGGTAAACACGCGAAAATCCCGGGACTGCCGCTCGAAATGGGCGGCCATACGCCCGGCGTGCGACTCCAACCGCCGCGCAAGGGAGAACACACGCGCAGCATCCTCACGGAAGTGGGATACAGTACGAACGAAGTCGACGCGCTCGTTGCCAAGGGTGTCGCAATCGACGACACCCTTGCTTAATTGGACTCACGCATGCGCCAGGCGAGAAGCATGATGCGGCACCCGGCGCGTTGCGTGTCCGCTCTCATTCTGTATGCGTGGAGCGCGACTGTGCCGGCGCAGAGCACCTTCCCGACGAAGCCAATACGGATCGTAATCGGAACGCCGGCAGGTGGTGGCAGCGACCTGATGGCACGCACGATCGGCCAGTTCTTCACGCAAGCGTGGGGACAACAGGCGGTACTGGACCCTCGTCCCGGTGCGAGCGGCAACATTGCCGCCGAACATGTGGCCAAATCGCCGCCGGACGGCTACACGCTGTATGTATGCTACGGAACCCACACGGTCAACCCGAGCATTTACCCCCGCGTAGGCTATGACCCTATCAAGGATTTCACGCCGATATCGCTGATCGCAACGCAATACAACGCGCTCGTCGTCCATCCATCCGTTCCGGCGAAAACAGTGAAGGAGCTCGTTGCGGTTGCGAAAGCCCGTCCAGGCAAGATGAGCTACTCGTCTTCGGGGAATGGCAGTCCCAACCACCTCGGCATGGAGCTTTTCAAGATGGCCGCGAAGATCGACATTGTGCACATCCCATACAAAGGCGCTGCGCCTTCGCGAATCGATTTTCTGGGCGGCCATGTCGACGCGATGTTCGACGTACTGCGCACCGCGCTGCCGTATCATGACGCCGGCCGTGCGCGCATCCTCGCCGTGGGAAGCGAGCACCGCTCGTCGCTTGCGCCGAATATTCCGACGGTAGACGAAAGTGGATACAAAGGCATCGTGGTGCGCACATGGCACGCGCTTCTCGCGCCGGCAGCCACACCCCCGGCGATCGTCGAGCAACTGCAGAACGAGTTGAGGCGCGGCCTGCTCACACCCGCTGTCAAGGAAAAACTCGCGAGAGACGGGATCGAGGTCGTAGCGAGCACACCCAGCGAGCTCGACGCGTTCATGCGCGCAGACGTCATCAAGTGGAAGAACGTAGTACAGGCGGCACACATCCGTGCCGATTGAAGAACAGCAACCGGAGAATCGCGCCATGGAAATCCCGCGCCTGAACGGCATCATCAAACAACTCGAACAAGGCAAGAACGTCTTCGTGAGCTTCGCGCCTGCCGAGGTGGCCTATACACAGATCGCTGCGACAGAACCTTACGACGGCGTGGTCTTCGAGATGGAGCACAACCCTTACGACATTTCCACGCTGCGTCACTGCCTGCAGTACCTGCTCAACCGCCGGCAGATCGTTGAATCGCGGAGCATCGCGCCGGCCGTGACACCCATGGTCCGCATTCCGCCCAATGGCAGCGAGATGAATCAATGGGTCGCCAAGCAGGTGCTCGACAGCGGCGTGTATGGCATCGTGTGGCCGCACGTCAGCACGGTGGAAGAAGCACGTAACGCGGTGTCGTCGTGCCGTTACGCACGCCCGGCAGGTGCACCGCGCTTCGAGCCCCGGGGCGAGCGAGGCGATGCGCCCGCAGCGGCAGCACGTTACTGGGGTCTGACGCAACCTGAATACTACGACCGCTCCGACGTATGGCCGCTCGATCCGAAAGGCGAGATTCTCGTCGCCATCATGTGCGAAGACGTCGTAGGCATGAAGAACCTGCCGAAGATCCTGAAAGAAGTCCCGGGAATCGGCGTCGTCATCATAGGCGAAGGGGATCTCTCGCAAAACCTCGGGTTCCCGCGCCAGTACAGCCACCCTACCGTAGCTGGCGCGATCAACGAGATTCTCGACATCTGCAAGCAGCACAAGGTTGCGTGCGGCCATCCTCACGTCGACGAGAAGAACGTCAAGGACGTCCTCGCTCAGGGTTTCAAATGGCTGATGCCCAAACCCGAGCGCACCAACACCGCGCTGACAATGGGACGAAAAATTTCGGCAGCATCATAATGCACGAGCCTTTGGAGCGGTAGACGACAATGGCAGAATGGCTGGTGCTGCAGAACGTTGCGCTGGCTTCGCTGCTCGCCTGGGCTAGCGGTATACGTCTCTACCTCGTAATCTTTGCGGTCGGCCTCGCCGGCTACCTCGGTTACTTCGAGCTTCCGCCGGGTCTCAAAGTGTTGCAGCACCCGTGGGTCATCGGAACAGCAGGTTTCATGCTCCTGGTCGAGTTTCTGGTCGACAAGGTACCGGCACTCGACAGCGCCTGGGACGCCATTCACACGTTCGTCCGGATTCCGGCAGGCGCGCTGCTAGCGGCAGGGGCGACCGGTGACACTCTGAGCGCTCTCACCATCGCTGCCGGCTTGCTCGGCGGCACGATCACGGCGGGAACGCACCTGACCAAAGCGGGTGGACGCGCGCTGATCAATACGTCACCGGAACCGTTTTCCAATTGGGGCGCTTCACTCACCGAAGATGTGGTGGTGCTCGGCGGGATATGGTTTGCGTTTCAACATCCGTTGGCGTTTCTTGCCGCGCTCGCGGTGTTCATCCTATTGATGATCTGGCTGCTGCCCAAGCTGTGGCGCGGCATCAAGGCGGTGTTTCGTGTGTTGCGCCGGGCAAGCGCGGACACTCCGACATGAAGCCGTCACCTGCCGCCGTGCTCCGTTTGAGCTTGCGACCGGCAACGAGTCGTCGCGGCGTGCTATTCATCGAGATGCCCGATGCAATCGAAATGAACCCTATCCTTCCGGGTGCTGAGAAATGACGGTCACGATACGCAGGATCGAAGCACGTGACGAAGCGCGCTGGCGTGAGCTGTGGGACGGCTATTGCCGTTTTTATGAAAGAGCCTTGTCTGAAGCGATCACCCGGCACACTTGGGCGCGCATCATCGACGCCGCATCGCCTGTGCATGCCATCGTAGCCGAGCACCCAACTAACGGTGTAATCGGCATGGCCAACTACGTGATTCACGAGAATACCTGGACGCTGACACCGGTCTGCTACCTCGAAGACCTGTTTGTCGATCCCGCGCAGCGTGCAACCGGCGTGGGCCGCCAACTCATCGACTGGCTGCTCGCAGAGATGACCGAGCAGCGCTGGTCGCGGCTTTACTGGAACACGCGCGAAAACAATTACCGTGCGCGTGGCCTTTACGACAAATACACGCCGCACAGCGGCTTTCTGCGTTACGTCGTCAACAATACGGCGGCATAGTGCCTGCAAGCGAACCCCGTTCATGGATCCGTTTGAAAAAGCCCTCATCACCATGCTTTCGTGCGCCTGTCTGTTCCTGGCGCTCGCTATACCATTGGTGCTGCGGAAGGTACCGCGCAACCGCGTCTACGGCTTTCGCACCCGCGCGACACTCAACGATGACTTACTCTGGTTCGAGACAAACGCGCATTTCGGGCGGCGCCTGGTCGCGGCGAGTCTCTTCAGCGTGGTCGCCGTTTTTGTTCTGTACTACACGGCGTTGTCTCCCGAGATCTTTGTTTACGCTGCGCTCGGCGTAATCGTCGCTCCCGCCTTGGCAGCGGCATTGGACACGTTCCTGCACCTGCGCTCACTCGAGCGCCGGGGTTCGGCCCCAGTCAGTCCAGGGTAAACGGCTTGTGCAATACGAAACACGCGCGGGTCGGCACGCTTTCTGCAAAGAACGCAGAGCGCTTATATCGGTCAATTCATTCTGCACCGGACAAGCACAACCCAGATGACACATGAGCGCTTTTGATAACGATGTTCGAGACACTCTCACCGGCTGGGCCGAGGCCACGCCTCGTATTCGTCGGTTGTGGATTTTCGGCAGTCGAACGACGGACAGCTACGAGCCCGATAGTGACATCGATATAGCCGTAGAAATCGAACCGGTAGGCGACAGCGAAGAGACTCTAGCCCTGTGGATGGTCAATTCCGAGACGTGGCACGCGCAGCTGCAGCAGCGGGTCACCTTCGAAGTAGACCTGGAATGGTTCGATCCCGACGGGAGCACGCCAAAAGTTCACGGCGCCTTGCGCGAGACAGGCGTTCTCGTCTACGACCGCGCCGCGCACCCAGTCTGAGTCCGTGGGCAGGGTATACCCGCAGCTCGGCTTACCACGCCAAGCGCGCTAATCGAGCTTGAAGCCGCTGTCCTTTACCATTTTAGTCCAGCGCGCCTTCTCTTCGACGAACCATCGATAGGATACGGCTGTTCCGCTGCCAGCGACGGGCACCAACAGAACAATGACGAAACGAGTGCTGCGACGAATGCGCAGATTGCCGGACGCACGTTATGTTCTCCTCACAGGCTCTTAGACGACGGACCCGCGCAGTCGCTTTTTCCGCTTTCGCGCTGAGCCGAGGTAGCGCACGCCGAGACTCGTCAGCGCGAGCAGCGCTCCGAATACCTCGCTCGGTATCGTTCCCCAAGGCGTTGCCACATCGAACGACAGGTATCCCATGCTAACCATGGAACCGAAAAACAGCAGCGCCCCGACCATGGAAATCCATGCGCAGGCTGCGAGAAAGGGCGACTCCCGGAAACTCTCAGCAGTGTGCAGGAACCACACGAGGTATCCGAGATACAGCATCGCTCCGATTCCCGCCATCATGTAGAGAACGGTGAGCAGGAACTCGTCGATCATCAAACTCGTCCGGAGAAATTCAAGGTCATGGATTCGTCGCCCGTGTGGAGGCGCGGCGGTACGCGGACTAACGTAGCGCGTTCAGGGGCAGAAGCGCAAGGACGCAGTGTAATGGAAGCCTGAAGCAGTCCTGACCGCAGCCTCGTGCCGCGGCAAGTGCGGTGTACGCGACAGGACCCGTTAACGGATCGTCATTATAGGCACGCCTCGTAAGCCTAGCGAGGCGCTGAAATATGCCATTCGCTATCGCGCACAATAATGAGACGTCCGGTGCTCACACCATTCCCATGCTGCCGCGGCACATCGCCGTAACGCTCAGCTCCTCGATCTGATTTTCCGGTACGCGGTACCTGAGCGCACCGGCACGATCATCCTCTCGGCCCTTGTTGCTCACACGGGCTGGCACTGGCTACTCGAGCGCGGCGAACGCTTGAGCAAGTATCCGTGGCCGTCGTGGAATTCGGCGATGGTTGCAAGTGCAATCCAGTGGCTTATACTGCTGCTCATAATTACAGCATCATATGGTTCCTGCAGGGACCGTTGCGGCACCGCTTCGAGGCGCGACGCCGAAGCCTATCAGGACGCAGGGAGGAGCAATGAAGAACGTGCCGTTCAATCGCCGCGCTTTCTTGAAAAGCGCCGTGGCGAGCAGCGCTGCTGCAGTGAGCGTCGGCTTGCCGCAATCCGCGCAGGCTCAACAGAAAGCAGCGGCACCCCCCACACCGAGCGCGGGTTATGCATTCCTGAATCCGGACGAAGCAGCGTTCATCGAAGCGGTCGTCGACCATATGGTGCCTGCCGACGAGCTGTCTCCGAAAGGCAGCGATATGGGGATCAACACTTTCATCGATCGCGCACTTGCGGGTGGCTGGGGCAAAGGCGACCGTCTGTACATGCAGGGGCCCTGGAAACAAGGCGTGCCGAGCCAGGGTTACCAGCTGCCGCTTACACCCGCCGAGCTCTACCGCGCAGGCATCGCATCAGCGAATGCCTACTGCGTCAAAACCTACAGCAAACCGTTCGACAAAATGCCGGAGACGCAGCGACAGGAGTTCCTCGTCGCTTGGTCCACTGGCAAAGTGAACTTCGAAAATGGACCGCCTGCGCGCGTCTTCTTCACGATGCTCTATCAGAATGTCATCGAAGGCATGTTCTCGGATCCCCTCTATGGCGGTAATCAGAACAAGGCAGGCTGGAAGATGATCGGCTTCCCCGGCGTGATCGCGGTCAATCAGCAGAACATAGAAAAGTACCGCGACAAGAAATTCCCGGCGAACCCGCTCGGCATTGCGGACATGAGCTGACGCGTAACGCATGACACAGCGATGAGCCTGCTTTTTAATCGCTTCTTCACTTGATCGCGTGTTCACCGGTTCACCGCACAACGCATCGGGAGGGTGACATGGCTACCAGACTGAAAGAAGTCGACGCTGTGATCGTCGGGCTGGGTTGGACCGGGGGCATACTCGCGAAGGAACTGAGCGCAGCGGGCCTCAAGGTCGTCGCGCTCGAACGCGGAAAAATGTTTTCTACCGCCGAGGACTTTCAGGTGCCGCAGGTTCGTGATGAACTGCGATACGTGCAGCGCCACGAGCTCATGCAGAACGCCGCAAGGGACACGCTGACGATCCGCAACAATCCGAATCAGGAGGCGCTGCCGATGCGGCGTCTCGGCTCATTCCTTCCCGGTGAAGGCGCGGGCGGCTCGGGTATGCACTGGAGCGGTCACACGTGGCGGTGGACCGACATGGAGTTCAAGGTGCGCAGCCGTTACGAGGAGCGCTACGGCAAGAGCTTCATTCCGGCCGACATGACGATCCAGGACTGGGGCATCACGTACGCCGAGCTCGAACCGTATTACGACAAGTTCGAGCGCGTCGCTGCGGTCTCCGGCAAAGCCGGAAACATAGACGGCCAGATTCAGCCCGGCGGCAATCCGTTCGAAGCGCCCCGTGCGCGCGAATATCCACTGCCTCCGCTCACACCCATACTCGCGAATGAGGTGTTCAGCGCAGCTGCGAAAAACGCCGGATACCATCCGTTTCCGCGTCCGAGTGCGAACGCGTCGCGCGCTTATACCAATCCCGATGGAGTGCGGTTTGGCGCGTGCCAGTACTGCGGTTTCTGCCAGCGCTTCGGCTGCGAAGCGAACGCGAAAGGCAGTCCGCACATGACTGTCATTCCGATTGCGATGCGCAATCCCAACTTCGAGCTGCGGACGCACGCGTGGGTCAGCAAGATCTTGAAAGACGCAAGCGGCAAGCGTGTCACGGGAGTGACGTACACCAACGTGCTCAACGGTGAGGAGTTCGAGCAGCCGGCGTCGATCGTGCTGCTGACAGCGTACGCCCTGAATAACGTGCATCTCATGCTGTTGTCGGGTCTCGGTCAGCCCTACGATCCGGTAAGCCAGAAGGGCGTGATTGGCAAGAACTACTGCTATCAAACAGGCGCCGGGGCCACACTCTTTTTCGAAGGCCGCAACTTCAACCCGTTCATGTCTGCGGGAGGCTCGAGCGCATCCGCAGACGACTTCAACACGAACTGGGATTTCGATCGCGGCAAGCACGGCTGGATCGGCGGATACAACCTGTCGTCAGGCTTCAACACCGCCCTTCCGATCGGCTACAGGCCCGTCCCGCGCGGCACGCCCGCGTGGGGTAAAGAATGGAAGGCCGCCACGGCGAAGTGGTACCAGACGGCCATGAACGTCGGAGTGAGCGGCAGCGTCATGGCGAACCGCTACAACTACTTCGATCTGGACCCGACCTATCGCAACGCGTTTGGTCAGCCGCTGATGCGCATGACCTTCGACTACAAGGAGAACGAGCACAAGATGGGGCGTCACGCAGCTCAAGTCATCAACGATCTCGCGAAGTCGATGAACCCGACGCGCCTGAACGAGGCGACGGCCCGCACCGAGCCGTGGACCGTGGTGCCTTACCAGAGCACGCACAACACGGGCGGCACGATCATGGGTACCAGCCCGCGCAGCAGTGCGCTCAACAAGTACCTGCAGAGCTGGGACTATCACAATCTGTTCGTCGTCGGGGCGAATGTATTCGCACACAATGCTTCGTACAACCCAACAGGACCAGTCGGCGCTCTCGCGTACTGGACGGCCGACGCGGTAAAGCGTTACACGAAGAATCCCGCACCCCTGGTTTCTGCTTGATGCACGCTGCAGCGGCACGGGACAAAGACAACGAAATCAGCGCACCGGATGAATTTCCGGAAAAATAGCAATGGGCCTAATTTCAGAATGACCACTCGAAAAGTATTCTTCGCTGCGGCATTGGCAGTCATTGCCCACGCAGCGAGCGCACAAGGCGATCCGAAGCGCGGGGAGAAGGTGTTCGAGGAATGCCGTGCGTGCCACGCGATCGAAAAGGGTTCGAACGGCGTCGGTCCGAGTCTGCATGGCGTCATCGGGCGTCGCGCTGCAGAGCTCGACGATTTCCGTTACTCCCCCGCGTTCAAGCGCGCAAACATTACGTGGACGCGGCAAAACCTCGATGCTTTTCTCGCTGATCCGCAGAAGCTCGTTCCAGCGAATAGGATGCCGTACGCGGGTATGCCTGAGGCAAAAGACCGTGCGGATGTCATCGAGTACATGCAGAGAATATTGAAGTAAGAACAAAAACATAAAGGTCGCAAAGGAGAAGGACCGGACTCGTCCTCAGTTCGACCTGCCTTCGTTGGTGTTTCCTTACCGTCTTTGCATTTGTTGTTGTCTTTCCTTCCCGGGAGACGTTCACCATGGCTCAGAAATTAAAAGGAGTTGATGTCGTCCTGGTCGGACTCGGATGGACGGGCGGCATCCTTGCGAAGGAGCTGAGCGAAGCGGGCATGAAAGTCGTTGCGCTCGAGCGCGGCGCCATGCGCAGCACCGAAAAAGATTTCGCGGTGCCCATGATCCGCGATGAGCTGCGTTATTCCGCCCGCAACGATCTGATGCAGAACCCCGCGAAGGACACGCTCACGATTCGCAACAATCCCTCGCAGGAAGCGCTGCCGATGCGGCGGCTCGGTTCTTTTCTTCCGGGAGAAGGCGTCGGCGGCGCGGGCGTGCACTGGAACGGCCACACCTGGCGCTGGACCGACATGGAGTTCAAGGTACGCAGCCTTTATGAGGAACGTTACGGCAAGGCGTATATACCCGCCGACATGACGATCCAGGACTGGGGCATCACGTACGCCGAGCTCGAGCCCTACTACGACCGCTTCGAATATACCGCAGGCATCTCGGGTAAAGCCGGCAACATCCGCGGCAAGATACAGCCAGGCGGCAGCCCCTTCGAAGCGCCACGCGCTCGCGAATATCCTCTTCCTCCGCTGCGCAGCAGCCTCGCCGGAGAGATGTTTGCGGTGGCAGCAAGCGCCAACGGATATCACCCCTTCCCGCGTCCTACCGCAAACGCATCCCGCGCGTACACCAACCCGGACGGCGCGCGGCTCGGCGCATGCCAGTACTGCGGCTTCTGCGAGCGCTTCGGTTGCGAAGCGAATGCGAAAGGCAGTCCGCACATCACGGTGATCCCGATTGCAATGCGTAACCCCAATTTCGAGCTTCGTACGCACGCATGGGTTACCAAGGTATTGAAGGATTCGGGCGGCAAGCGCGTTACCGGCGTGACGTATACGAGCGTGCTGAACGGCGAAGAGTACGAACAGCCCGCACAGCTCGTCATCCTGTGCGCCTACGCGATCAATAACGTGCATCTCATGCTGCTCTCGGGCCTCGGCGTGCCGTACGATGCGGTGACTCAGAAAGGCGTGATCGGCAAGAATTATTGCTATCAGACCGGCGCTGGCGCGACGCTCTTCTTCGAAGGGCGGCACTTCAACCCGTTCATGTCCACCGGCGGGCTGAGCATGGTTGCCGATGACTACAACACCAACCTCGACTTCGATCGTGGACCACACGGTTTCATCGGGGGTTACAGTCTGTCGGGCGGCATGACCGGCGGGCGACCGATCAGCTTCCGTCCGCTCCCGAGCGGCACGCCGCAGTGGGGCAAAGCCTGGAAAGCTGCGACCGCTCAATGGTACGGCAGCGCGATGACGATCAGCTCGAGCGGAAGCGTGATGGCGAACCGCTATAACTACTACGACCTCGATCCGACATACCGTAATGCGTTCGGACAGCCGTTGATGCGCATGACCTTTGACTACAAAGAGAACGAGCACAGGATGTCACGCCATACGGCGCAGGCAATCAACGAGATCGCGAAGTCGATGAACCCGACGAGCCTGAATCCTGCTACCGCGCGAACTGATCCCTGGACGGTGGTACCGTATCAGAGCACTCACAATACCGGCGGCACGATCATGGGCGTGAATCCGCGCACGAGCGCCGTGAACAAGTATCTGCAGAGCTGGGATTACCATAACCTGTTCGTGATGGGTGCAAGCGTGTTCCCCCACAACTCGGCCTACAACCCGACAGGGCCGGTCGGTGCGCTTACATACTGGACAGCGGAAGCGATCAAGAAGCGCTATGCAAAAAACCCGGGCCCGTTAGTGTCCGCCTAGGCCGGCCCCGGCGCGAAAGCTTGGCATTGCGGGATCTAGATCCTGCAGCTGAGCAGTCCACCAGCGAGCTGCGAGCTTCAATCGGCTCTCCGTCCGACGACGAACGACCTGTCGAGTTATTTTACGTTTGCGATGGTAAATCTTCCGCTTTATTCGAGAAACCTCTACTGCTTCAGAGCCTTGCACGAAAGGCATAGAACGTGCGTTACGAGCGAGTGCGGCCGCGGGCAAGCGGGCCCGTTCAACGCAAGCTCGCGTCACCCGCGAGGAACGGAAGCTACGCTCCCCGTGACAGGGTTTGACGTTCGCCGCTGTGTACTGCGCTGCCCTGAACAAGGGTCGTACGTTTCGTCGGGAATCTTTATTGCACGTATTCACTGCCATGCAAGCATCCGTGTTCAACTCAACTCGAACCATCGTCGCGCTGGCGCTGTTTGCAGCTGCGCCAGCAGCACACTCCGCAATGTACCGGTGGGTCGAACTGAACGGCGCGACCACGTATTCCGATCAGCTTCCGCACGATCCGTCCAAAGTCCGGGCGCTCACCGTCCTACAAGCCCCTGCGCCGCCATCCGCGTTCGAGAAGCGCTCGCAGGAACTTGTCGATGCAGAGCGCGGCCGGCCTGGTGACAACACGACAGCAGGTCGCGCGACACAGCCCCATCCCGGACGCGATGCGGACGCGGGAATGCGCGGTATGAATGATCCGGATCCACAACCGCGCACGCTTGGAAGCGGAGAGCTGCAGGGTGGAGCCCGCCTGAGCGGCGTGCGTCCGTCCCAGCCTGAAGCCCCTCGCGACCCGTGCTTGAGAAGCTCCGACCCAAGGTGCTACGAAAAGAACCGTGATGCCTACGTGCCGTATCTCGGCTACTCGCCGAGCACAACGCGTGGAACGCTTTCCGGAGTCGGCGCCAGCAGCGGCGTGAGCGCAGGCGGTGCCGTAGGTGGATCGGTCAGCGCGGGGGGGAATGAAAGTACCATTCGGCGCGCCAAACCTTGGCAGTTGCGCAACACTCTAAAGGACGCGAAAGACCTGAAGTAGTAACGCCCCTGCTCGAGCAAAGTCATGACGTGCGCGCTCGAGCAGGGGAAAGGCCGATCAGACTTACGCGACGGCCCCGCTCTTTCGCATGGCTGCAATATCCGCCGCGCCGTATCCGACTGAAGCGAGCACTTCATCGGTGTGCTGGCCGAGCTGTGGTGGCGGCCGCTCGATCGAAGCGCCATCGTGCGCAAATTTGAAACCGCACAACGGCACCGTAACCGGCTTACCGACGCCGGGCACGTTCTCATGCCGGTGCAGCACACGCCGGAACTTCAGATGGGGATCCTGCAGCGTCTCCTTGAGCTCGCGCACGCGAGTGGCCGGCACGTGCTTTGATTGCAGGTAGTCCTCCCACTCCTGGGCGGTTTTCTCCTTCATTTTCTTTGCGATCATCGAGTGCTTCTCGTCGTATCGTCCATATCGCTCGTCGAGGCTTCGCCGCTCAGCTTCGGCGGGCTCGCCAATGGCGTTGTAAAAGCGCCGATGCTGCCTTCCGTTGGACGCGGCAAGCTGCACCAGTCCATCGCTCGCCTCGTGCATGGAGGACTCGGGGAAGCGCATGCGGTTGCCGGCGCGTTTGGTCGTGTGCCCGCTGTGAAAGTAATCAGTGACGTGGGAAGCCTGCAGGATGAGCGCGACGTCGAGCATCGCCATGTCGATGTGCTGGCCCTTGCCGGTGCGCAGCGTCTGGTAGAGCGCCGCCGAAATCGCGAAAGCGCCTGTTGTGCCCACTGCATAATCGATGACGGGCGCGCCGACTTTGATCGGCCCACTCGTTTCGGTGCCGGTCGTGGATGTAATACCGGAGGTCGCCTGTATCGCGTGATCGTAAGCGGTCTGATTCCCGCGCGGCCCATCCTGACCGAACGCCGTCATCGACGCATAGACGAGCTTCGGATTCAAACGCGAGAGGTCGTCGTAACCCAGGCCGAGCGCCTTGAACGCACCGGGCCGGTAATTCTCCACGAGCACATCGGCCCAGTCTTTGACCAGCCGCTTCAGTGCCGCGCGCCCATCTTCAGTCTTCAGATTCAGCGCGATCGAGCGCTTGTTCGAGCCCTGCGTAAGAAACCCCGTCCCCATGCGCTTCTTGTTGAGCGCCATGTCGGCCCCTGACTCGCGGCTCTGATCCGGCTCGTTTGGATCCTCAACCTTGATCACGTCCGCGCCGAGCACGCCCAGTTGATAAGCTGCAAAAGGACCCGCAAGCACGTGCGTGCAGTCCAGGATTTTTACACCTTCGAATGGTCGCATACCTCTCTCCGTTATCGTGTCGTAAACCGATGGGGCGGAGCCTCGCTGCGGGAGACTCACATGTCGAGTGTAGACGTTCTCGCTTACAGGGTCATTGCGAGGCGGCGCCCAGCAACCTCAGGACGCGCTCAAAACTTTTCAACCCACGGCCTGACCTCCATCTCCCACGTCCAGGCGCTACGCGGCTGACGCAGAACGTGCAGATAGTTAACTGCGATCGCCTCCGGGTCGAGCATGGAATCGGGTAGAGTCGACGTCGACGTGCGACCCGGCTGAGCGATGGCGCCATCGATCACGAAATGAGCGACATGTATGCCTTGCGGCGAAAGCTCACGCGCCATGCTCTGAGCGAGGCCTCGAAGCGCGAACTTGCCCATGGCGAAAGGCGCGGAGTGCGGATAGCCTTTCACACTCGCCGACGCACCGGTGAACAGGATTGCCCCGTGCTTGTGAGGCAGCATGCGGCGCACCGCCTGTTGACCGATCAGAAAACCGCCATATGCAGTAACCGCAAGCGAGCGCTCGACCTGCGCGGGATCCAGGTCCGCGATCGGACCCCGCACGCGCCCGCTTGCGTTGTAGACCACCACGTCGGGCTCGCACATTGCGCCATCGACTTCGGCAAACAAGCGTTGCACGTCGTCGGGATCAGCCGCGTCGCAGCTGAACGCCTGTCCACCGATCTCCTTACAAACCGACGCGAGCTTTTCGGGCTGGCGCGACGCGAGGGCGACCTGCATGCCATAACGCGCAAACAGGCGTGCGATGGCGGCACTCAGGCCTTGCCCCGCGCCAACGATGAGGGCACAGCGAAATTCTGGAATTGGCGTCGAACGCTCGGTGCTCGGCTCGGACATATCGCGTCAGCGTGTCTCTGTGGGAGTCGAAGTGGCAGGTTCCAGCCCCAGATCTGGTGGATACGGCTGCTTCATTCTTCGATACAAGAACAACGGCGCAATCGCGATCATGATGATGCCTCCCTGTGAGTAGCTCGTGAATCAGCTACCAAAACCGTAAAGCTCAGCAGGATTCTGCGCAAGTATGCGATTACGCGTATCTGCGTCAGGTGCCCAATCGAGCAGGGTATCGAGCAATGTCGCATCGTCCGGCAGGCCGTGGGCGCCGGACAGCGGATGCGGCCAGTTGCTCGCCCACACCAGTCGCTCGGGTGCACGCTGCACGAGTGCTTTAGCGAGGATGCCAATGTCTTCATAGAGAGGCGGACCCGACTTCGACATCATGTACGCGCCCGAGAGCTTGACCCAGCATCGGCCGCTCTCGAGGATGCGCAGCAACGACTGAAAGCCCCGATGGTCGGGCAAAACGGGCTCGGGGAACTTGCCGATATGCACCAGCGTGCACGGTAACCGACGCAACAGTTCTGCGCGGTCTTCAAAAAAGCGGCCGTCCATCTGAAACTGCACGTGCCAGCCGAATGATGCGAGACGCGCAGCCATTTCAGGAAGCAGCGCCCAGCCAAGCTCCGGCGTGTCGAGCATACGAAAGCGCACGCCGCGCATGCCGCCTCGCGTCAGTCGCTCGAGCTCAGCGTCGGTCACATTGTTGTCGACGACTGCGATACCGCGTGCGCACTCGCCCAATTCGCTGACGGCTGCGAGCGTGCAGCGATTGTCTTTGCCATAGGCGGTCGGCTGGACCACGATAACGCGTTCGAGACCGAGGTGCTGCTGGACTTTCCTATATTGCGATACCGTGGCGTCCGCTTCCTTGCGTCGCGCGTGCTTGGCGAGCGGAAAGCGCGCATCAAAAATATGCATGTGCCAGTCGCACGCGCCCGCAGGTGTCTTGAGTTTTGGAGCAACTGGCATCGCGAGGATAGTCGGCAGAAACGACGCGGGGTTCCTGGATCGAGTCTACTCCTCCGGCCGGTGCCCAGTATTTTTTCGCCAGCGTGTAGTAGACAGGCAAACTCCGAGCGCAACATAATCGGTGCACGTCGCGTCCCCATCAGGCGACAGGAGGAAACGTGAGATTCGCTCTGACGCTTTTCGCGGCATTGATGTCGCTTGAGCCTGAATCGCACGCTCAGAATTATCCGCTAAAGACCGTCCGCATTCTTGTCGGCTTCGCGCCCGGCGGGTCGACTGACCTCACGGCGCGCCTGTTTGCCCAGGAGCTGAACAAACTCTGGGGCACACAGGTGCTCGTCGACAACCGGCCGGGTGCGAGCGGCCTCATCGCGGGCGAGCTCACTTCGAAAGCTGCACCCGACGGTTACACCTGGCTCGTGTCTCCGCAGACCACGACCGTGGTGGCGCCGCTCATTTTCAAGAAAGTGCCCTTCGACCCGATGAAAGACTTCGCGCCGATTGCGGTCATCGGCTCGACGCCTCAGCTCCTCGTACTCCATCCCTCACTCCCGCCCCGGAGCTTCAGGGAGTTCGCCACGTTCGTCAAAAGCAACGCGAAGAACCTTTCGTATGCGTCGGGAGGAATCGGGTCCACGCCGCACATGGCGGGCGAGTTGCTCAATACGTCGCTCAAGGTGAAGGTCACGCACGTGCCATACAAAGGAGAGAACCCGGGCGTCGTCGACCTGCTCGGCGGTCAGATACCGTACATGTTCTCGAATTTCCCGGTGGTGTTTCCACATGTCCAGGCAGGAAAGCTGCGCGCACTGGCGATCACGAGCCTGCAGCGCTCATCTCTCGCGCCGGAATTTCCGACCGTCGCGGAATCGGGAATCCCGGGCTTCGACACGGCCACCTGGAGCGGCCTTTATGTTCCCGGCGCGACGCCACGCGACATCATCAAGCGCATACATGCCGACATCTACAAGATCATGAATGCGCCAGACTTCAAGAAGCGCATGCTGCAGCAAGGAATCGACCAGAGCGACGCGAATACGCCCGAGAAACACGCGGCATTTCTCAAGTCGGAGTTGGTGAGGTGGGGCAAAGTGATCGAGGACGCAGGTGTTCGCGCGGAATAAGGCGCCGTGCACGGAAACGTGATGAGGTAGCGAACTGACTCATCGTCCAAAGTCGTTGCAGGCAGCCGCATGCAGCATGGGGCATGGGGCCGCGATTTACAAACGAGGTATAGATGAAGCAGGTTCAGATTCCGACAGTATCGTCCGCTCAGGGCGTACAAATTCCAGCGATTGGATTCGGCACGTCGCAGCTCGGCGATTGTAGTGAGATCGTCGCGAAAGCACTGGAGCTCGGCTATCGCCACATAGACACGGCTTGGAAGTACGGTTCCGAGAAAGGTGTCGGTGCGGGCCTACGTGCGTCAGGCGTTCCCCGCGAACAGATATTTCTCACGACGAAAGTGTCCCACGAATATCTGCGCGCCGACGACTTCGCCCGCTCCGTCGATGAAAGCCTGCGCAATCTGCAGGTCGATTACGTGGACCTGCTGCACGTGCACTGGCCGACGATCGACAACATACCGCTAGCCGAAACCATGGCCGCTCTGGCCAAAGCTAAACGCGAAGGCAAGACGCGCCACATCGGCGTCGCGAACTTCAATATCGCGCTGGTCGAAGAAGCTATGCGCCTCTCTCCCGAGCCGCTCGTGACGCTGCAGGCTGAATACCATCCGTACCTCGATCAATCGAAGGTGCTTGCGGGCTGCCGTCGGCTTGGCCTTGTCTTCACTGCATACTGCCCTCTCGCGCGCGGACGATTGTTCAACGACGCCGTGATCGGCGAAATCGCGCGCAAGAAGGAGAAGACCATCGCGCAGATCGCACTGCGCTGGCTCATGCAGCAGGGCAATGTCGCGGCTATCCCAAGGTCGGCGAATCCCAGGCACATGGCCGAGAGTCTCCAGGTCTTCGACTTCGACCTGACCGGGGATGAAATGAGCCGAATCAGCGCGCTCAAGCGACCGGACGGACGCATTGCGAATCCGAAAGGGCGCGCCCCGGCATGGGATTAAGCTCGCCTGCGCATACAGCGTTGACGTGCGTCACACCGTTGGTCTTTCCCCGGTATCTTTTTCGCTAGCGTTCGCACACGCCAGCCGGAGCGCTTCATGAATACTGCTTACCTGCAACCGCGAATGTCGGAGGACGTTGCAGCGCACGTCGACACTTTGTACCGAGACGGCGTCACGGGTGTAAAGGGTGCGTTTTCGCCCGAGTGGACCGAGCAGATGCGCGAAAGCACGATGACCGCGTTCTGGGAGGCGATTCAGAGGCCTGGCGGCGCAGTCGGCCGCGGCCCGCGGCGCTGGTACGTGGAAATCCATCCGCAGGATTTCCACGGCTTTGTCGACCTCGTTACTCATCCGTGGGTCGCCGCCATGTCCGAAGCAGTGCTCGGTCCCGAGTACGAGATCGTAGAAATAGGTTTCGACACACCATTCCAGGGCGCCAAGTACCAGCCGTGGCACCGCGACTTCCCCTCACCGCAGGACACCTACGAGCGACACCGGATTACGTCACTCGCATTCAATATGACCGGCGTCGATGTCACGCAGGATATGGGGCCGTTCGAAATTGCGCACGGTACGCAATGGGACGATGGAAGAAAATGGCCACACGAGATGTTTCCTCCGCAAGAGGCGTGGCCGCGCTACGCCGAGCGCGGCGTCCGCAAATATCCCCAGATGGGCGACATCTCGTGCCGCTCTGCTCTGACGATACATCGCGGAACAGAGCACCGTTCGCCCGTTGCACGACCTGTGTTGGTGCTCGGCGTTGACGCACCGGGCGCTGGCCATGCCGCGCTGCATGACCTTACGGTGACTCGCGATTACTATGACAAGCTGCCGCAGTACGTGCGCGATCATCTGGTGTGCCGCATCGTAGACAAACTGATGCCGATCTCGCAGAAGCATGGCATCGAAGGCCTCGTCATGGGTGTTGAGCCGCCTGCGATGGGCGGGTGAGATCGAATATCCGCCGTTCGAACGTCGCGGTATGATGGTGGTCTTAACAGGGTCAGAAATCTTTTTGCGAAAAGGATAAAGCAATGCGAGCGCCCACTCTGCTTCTCACGACTGCATTGTTCGCGACGCTGACTGCGGCAGCGTCTGTCACGGCGAAAGCCGAGCTTTTCCGGTGGGTCGACGAACGCGGAGGCATCAACTATTCCGACCGCGCGCCGGCCAAGTCGAGCAACGTAAAAGACCTGTCGGTCGTCCAAGACCGCCTTTCCGTGTACTCGCCGGATCGGGCGACGCTCGAGATGGTCCAGCGCGCTCGCGAGCACGGCGACTTCTGGCCTCGAAGTTACGAACGCCTGCCGCCGCAGTACGTTCCGATGATGCCGTCGGCATCAGGCGGCCCCGCTGATCCATGTCTTGCGGGCAATGACATCAACTGTTATGGCCCCTTGTACTATGCATACCCGGGGTTCTACGGACGTCGTGGGGGTAGGCTCGTTCAGCCGGTTCTGCCCCGCGGTGTAACGGCCGGTAATGTCGTCGGACTGAACGGCTTCACGCCTGGACTCTCCGCCCAAGCCCAGAGCCTGGCGCCGGGCAGGGGCTTCACGCGGTCCGCGCCTATCGCTTCGTCTGGCTCGAGCACCGCCACGACCCAAGGGGGCGGCCACCGCTCGCGTTGATCATCGCTGCTCCAGTCGCTGCAGAAGGTCCTGTGCAGCGGCAGGCGCACGCTCTTTCGCGCCGTTGATGAAAAACACGAACACGTCGCGGGCCTTCGCTTTCGGCGCAGCGGTGTCGATACGTGGAAACTCCTTCGGCTCGCTGCCCCGCGCAAATGTGCAGGCGATCTTCGTCCACGCATCGAGCGCCACCGCGTCGTAGCCGCTCTTGATCGAGGCTTGCGCGCGCATCAGGCGCGCGTAAACGAAATCGGCCGTGACATCGCCGAAGTTAGGATACTCGTCTGAATCGGTGAATACCGTCGCCACGCCGTGGCTGCGCGTAAGTCTGACGAACTCGACGCTCTTGAAGCTGTCGTGCCGAGGCTCGAGCACGTGACGCGCGCGACGACCCGCGATTTCGGCCGGCAGCAGCTTCAAAAAGCGCTCCATATCTTCGGCGTCGAAACGCTTCGTGGGAGCGAACTGCCACAATATCGGACCGAGCTTCGGGCCAAGCTCTGAAACGCCGCTGTTTATGAACCACCCGATCGATTCACCCGCATCGCCGAGTACTTTGCGCATCGTGGCATAGCGCGGCGCTTTGACGGCGAACATGAAATCATCCGGAGTTTCGTCGCGCCACTTGGCGAACGTTTGCGGTTTCTGAGTACGGTAGAACGTGCCATTGATTTCGATCGCAGTCACTTGCCGGCTCGCGTAGTCGAGCTCGCGCGCGTGTGCGAGGCCTTTGGGGTAAAACGTCTTGCGCCAGGGCTCGTATGTCCACCCGCCGATCCCAACGCGTATCCGTCCGGCTTTTGATTTGTCGGTCACGTGCGTCTCATTGCGCGTTCAAGCCACGATGCCATCCAGAACTGCGACTCCCCGGCGTATCGATACGAAGCTGCTGCCGTTCGTCCCTCAGGCGCGCTCGTTCGCCGGATTGATCACCGGACAGAGTGGGCACGTAATATCTCGCAAGCAGCCCTTCTTGTCACGTCGATCCAAGCTGAAGGCTCGAGCCCATCGCACCGAGTTGAGCAGAGGTGAGCGACGCCGGGCAAGCAGTTACCGAGGGTTGTCTATCAACGGCGATTATTACACTGATCCACGCGAGCCGTGGCGCGCACGCTGGTCCACCTACTAAATGCTTCGCGTATTTGAACGCACGGCTCAATGCGGCCCTTCGGCTTCGGACTCTCAGCCTTCAGCGATCCTGAATTGCTGGGTGCGCGACGGTCGACCTCATCAGCCGCCATTTCAGCGCAGACAACTCGTACGAGTGAAGTCTCTCGTTCGATTGCGGTTCGATGCGATACGCTCATAATGCTCGGACTATGCACGTTTGCGAAAACGCCGTCGAAGCGATCGGCCGCACGCCGCTCATCCGCTTGCGGCACGCGTCCGCGCTGACCGGGTGCAATATCTACGGCAAAGCCGAGTTCATGAATCCGGGCGGATCGGTCAAGGATCGCGCCGCACTCTTCATCGTCAAGGATGCGGAGGAGCGAGGACTGCTCAGGGCTGGAGGCGTAATCGTCGAAGGCACGGCTGGCAATACCGGCATCGGTCTGGCGGTCGTTGCGAATGCTCGAGGCTATCGGACTGTCATCGTCATACCCGAGACGCAGAGCCAGGAAAAGAAGGACGCGCTGCGGCAGTTCGGAGCCGATCTGCGCGAAGTGCCCGCCGTTCCCTACGCGAACCCGAACAATTATGTGAAGGTATCCGGGCGGCTTGCTGAAGCGATCAACGCGCGCGAACCGGCCGGTGCGATCTGGGCCAACCAGTTCGACAACGTCGCGAACCGCCGCGCGCACTACGAAACGACGGGTCCCGAAATCTGGGAACAGACCGGCGGCGAAGTGGATGCATTCGTTTCTGCCGTGGGCACCGGCGGAACGCTTGCGGGCGTCGGGGTGTATCTCAAGGAGCGCAGGAGCACGGTAACGATTGCCCTCGCCGATCCGTTAGGCGCTTCGCTCTACCACTGGTACAAGCATGGCGAGCTAAAAGCCGAAGGCTCCTCGATCACCGAAGGCATCGGCCAGGGCCGCATCACAAAGAATCTGGAAGGTGCGCCCGTCGATGAGGCGTTTCAGATTCCCGATCGCGAAGCGATACCGGTCGTGTTCGATCTGCTCGAGCACGAAGGTTTGTTGATGGGCACATCGACCGGCGTCAACGTCGCCGGCGCCATCCGGCTTGCGCGGCAGCTCGGCCCGGGGCACACGATCGTGACCTTGCTCTGTGACGGCGGCCAGCGCTACGCAAGCCGCCTGTTCAATCCTGAATTCCTGCGCTCGAAAGATCTGCCGGTGCCGCCGTGGCTCGAAGGCCGCACTCAAATGCCTGTTCCCACGCCGCTCGTATAGCGCGTGTTCAACGAAAAATACTGACGACGACTTTGCCATTCCCCAGCACGTGCCCGCGGTACATGCCTTCTGTCGTAAACGGCATCGCGATGCGCCCGCGGCGATCGACAGCAATCAGGCCACCCAAACCTCCGAGCGCGGCGACTTCGGCGAGCGCGGCACGTGCGGCTGCGGAGACCGACTCGTGAAGGTAGCGCATACGCGCGCTCACGTTATGACCGAGCACACCGCGTATGAAGAACTCGCCGTCACCCGTGCCTGACACTGCGCACGTTTCATTATTCGCATAGGTGCCCGCGCCGATGATCGATGTATCGCCGACCCGTCCCGCCATCTTGTTGGTGAAGCCGCCGGTCGACGTCGCAGCGGCCAGATTACCCACAGAGTCGAGCGCGACTGCGCCAACCGTGCCGTGCTTTTCAGCAGCAGTCGCCTTGCTGCTCAAGCGGCCGCGTTTGCGCAACAACGCGAGCTCGAGCGATACGAGTCGCTGCCGCGTTGTAAAGTAATCCGGGGTCACCAGCTCCAGACCCTTTTTGCGCGCGAAAGCGTCCGCGCCCGCACCGGCAAGCATGACGTGGGGCGATTTCTCCATGACCGCGCGCGCAGCGAGTACGGGATTGCGGATTCGGCGCGCAGCTGCCACAGCGCCGGCCCGTAAAGTCGCGCCGTCCATGATCGATGCGTCGAGCTCGTGCGCGCCGGCCTCGTTCAAGACCGCACCGCGCCCGGCGTTGAACAACGGATCATCCTCGAGCACGACAACGGCGGCCGTAACGGCATCGATGCTCGACCCGCCCGTGTGCAACACGTCATAGCCCGCCCGCAGCGCGCGCTCGAGCCCTGTTCTATATCGCGCCTCGCGCTGGGGCTGCATCTGAGCGCGAGGCAGGGTACCTGCGCCGCCGTGGATCGCGAGTGCAAAGTGGTACTTGGATTTTGTGCGTGCAGCCATACTTACCGCAAAGGATTCGGCACGGGATTTCCCGAGAAATGGGCCCTCAGGTTTGCGAGCAGGTGGGCACCCCGCTGTTCGCGAATTTCGAGTGTCGAAGAACCGATGTGCGGCACCAGCACGACCTGCTCCATCTCGATCAGCTCGGCGGGTACGTCAGGCTCATTCCAGAATACATCGAGCCCCGCGCCTGCGATCTCCCCCGTCTTCAAAGCCGCGATCAGAGCTTCCTCGTCCACGATCGCGCCGCGAGCAACATTGACGAGATAACCCTTGGCTCCCAGCGCGCGCAGAATCCGCGCATCGACGAGCTTCCGCGTCTGGGGTGTTAAAGGGCACGTGACCACCAGACAATCGGAGTGTTTCGCGAGCGTTTCGACGTCAGCGTAATAGGGGTGCTCGACGCCGTTCTTTTCACGAGGACCGTAATAACAGACGGACATGCCGAAAGTCTGCACCCGCTTTGCGATGCAGAGTCCGATCTTTCCCAGCCCCACGATGCCGCACGTCTTGCCCGACAAGTCCCGACCCAGAGGTGGCAGACTCTTGCGCCACTTCCCCGTGCGGACGAACCGATCTGTCTCACAGATGCGCCGCATGAGCGCAATAATGAGTCCGGTGCCGAGATCGGCGACAGACTCGGCGATCGAGTCCGGCGTATTCGTGACTGTGACACGACGATCCCTGGCGGCGCTCAAATCAATAGCGCCGTGCCCGATTCCGAAGCACGCAAGGATTTCCAGATTCGGCAACGTTTCAAACTGCTCGTGTTTGAAACCGGTGAGGCTGGTAGTCACCACGCCGCGAATGTTCGGCGCTACTTCTTGCAGCAACGCGTTTGGATCGGCCGCAGTCCATAGCTTGTGCACCGTGTACTCTTGCTCCAGCGCAACGAGCGTCGGTGCATAGATGCGGGTGAGGACCAGGATCTCGGGTTTAGTCACGATCGATCACAATGATTTCGGCGCGCTGGACGGCGTGAGTCAGCGCGTGTCTGCTGATGCGGTCACCGGTCTCGCTCACTCTCCCTTGATCCCCGCGTCCTTGATCACCTTTCCGAACCGCACAGACTCGCTGCGTATGAAGTCTCGGAACTGTTCGGGCGTACCGCCGAGCGGATCCACGCCATTGAACGCCATCTTCTCCTTCATATCGGGCGCGCTGATGACCTTATTGAGCTCTGCGTTGAGGCGGTTGATGATCTCGCGAGGGGTCGCCGCCGGGGCGAGTATTCCGTACCACACGCTGATTTCGAAGTTCTCGTAGCCTGCTTCTTTCGACGTCGGCACGTTGGGCAACTGGGCGGACCGCTGCGGGGCCAGCACTGCAAGAGCGCGTGCCCGGCCCGACTGAATCTGCGACAACGCAGCGGGCACGGCCAGTATTTCCAGGTCAACCTGTCCACTGACTAGACCGATCAGCGCCACGCCGGATCCTTTGTAAGGCACGTGCACGATGTCCAGCTTTTCGAGGTTCTTCAAAAGCTCCGGGGCAAGATGCGTCGTGGTACCGATGCCTCCCGAGCCGTAATTGAGCTTGCCGGGATTGTTGCGTGCGAGCTGCACCAAGTCCTTTACGGTTTTTACGGGAACAGAAGGGTGAACAACGAGAACGTTTCGTACCGCGCCGACGAGCGCGATCGGTGCGAGATCCTTCTGGGGATCGTAGTTGAGCTTGGTGTAGAGATACGGACTCAGTGAAATCACCGGAGAGCTCAACACGATGGTATAGCCGTCCGGTGGCGCCTTCGATGCGAGCTCGAGGCCGATGTTGCCGCTCGCGCCCGGCCTGCTGTCGGCAATCACCGACTGGCCCATTTGCTCCGAGAGTTTCTGGCCCGTGAGCCGTCCTACGATATCCGTAGGCCCGCCCGGTGGGAATGGCAGAATGAGCCGGATCGGTTTGGCTGGATAACTCTGCGCGTGAACCGGGACGAACACGGTACCAGCAATCAAAATGAACACAGCGGTGACGAACCGCGATAAGCCCCACATGCCACGCCTCCTCGTTGTTTCTGCGGCTGCCGCTGAAGGCCCACCGCTAGCGAATTTTAATAATGCGATTTGAAACTGATCGCCTCCCGATAGGCGAGGTCTTGGAGATCGATGTAGGAGCGTTTTGTTCTCTTGTCGACGGTATACTGCATTTTCTTGTCGGTTTCATTCGTCGCTCGGATATCCAGCAGCTCGAGCGATTCCTTTACTTCCCACTCGTGAGCGCCGGCAATGCCCGGCGGAGCGTAAATGATCGACCCCGGACCGACTTCGAACTCCTCGCCCTCAAAGTTTCTGACCGTGGCGTGGCCCGAGATCACGTAGTAGCACGCCTCGATCGGGTGCCAGTGTAACTGCTCGTACGTGCCTGGCTTGTACGTGGCGCGGCCCAGACGCACCCGGTCCGTCTCCTGCACTTCCGGCCAACCGACCAGCCGCTGATAGGTCTGACCGTCAGTCACCCCGCGCCGCCCTGGATAATCCTTTTCGTTGATGACCCGCAAAGTCGATTTCACTTCCATGTTTCCTCCGATTCATCAGACTCTGGAATGAGTCGCATGATGCCAGATTGCTATTCGTTCGTGACCACAAGTGGTCAGGCTGAAGATCGAACTCGATGCTGGCCCGCGCCCAGGGTCCGTAGCTCGTCCAGCAGCGTTTGCGGCACTTCGATGCCGTGCTCACGCGCTTGCTTAAAGGCATCATGGCGCCGCGCACCGGGAAGGCGCACGCCCTCTTCGTCCAGCATCCTGCCGATCAGGACTTCGATGCGGCTGAAATAACTGTCGCTGCCGGCGAGCGCTGCGGGATCGACCGCGAGGAGCGCATGACCGATGCGCGGCTTGTTTCCCGCTTCGAAGTACGAATCGTTTTCGAAGCTGAAGGCCGCGCCAGTAAGCGCGCAGCACAGCAGCTCAACCAGAAGAGCCAGCATGGTGCCTTTCAAGCCGCCGATCGCGGCCAGGCTGCCCGTCAATGCGGCCTGAGCATCGGTCGTGGGACGACCTTCCCTGTCGAGCGCCCATCCGACGGGTATCGGCTTGTTTTCCTTTGCGTACAGCATAATCTTGCCGCGAACGACTTCAGTCAGAGAAAGATCGATGATGAGCGGTGCCTCGCCACGGCGGGGAAATGTCGCCGCGATCGGATTCGTGCCATAAAACGCCCGCCTGCCGCCCCACGCATTAATCGCGGACGGTGAATTGGTGAATGCGAGCCCAATCAAGCCCGCTTCTGCAATGGGCGCGAGGTGATAGCCTGCAGCACCGAAGTGATGGCTGTTGGTGATGCCGGAAAAGGCGACACCGTATCGCTTCGCGCGAGCGATCGCCTCCGTGACCGCGACCGCGCTGGCTTCATACGCGAGTCCACCACGTGCGTCGACGAGACACGTGGCCCCTTTGCGCTTGATCACTTTGGGCTTCGCTTTTCCGTCCACGCGGCCTTCCCGCACGTGCTGCGCATAGAGCGCGGCGCGGGAAACGCCATGGGTGGCGAGTCCTTGACTCTCGGCAACGACGAGGGCGTTCGCTGCGGCAAGCGCCATGGCTTTCGATGCACCAGCGTGGCGCAGAGCTTGCACGGTCAAGTGGGTGAGGTCGTCTATGCTGAGCTTCGTCATGAGCCGTCGTGATGTTATGTCAGACCCGTGCTGCCGCTTACAACGGATCGAAGACAGTGATCTTTTGGACTTCAGAGCACCGTAAGCACGATTTCCACGAGAGCGGAGGTTCGCGATGCGGTAGGTCTGTTCTACGCAGCCGCCGGTTCTTTAAGCAACGTCTCACCCGGTTTCACGCGCGTGAAAATCACTGGACGCGTGGTGCTCGAGAAACGGCCGTCTTCCCACGTCACGCACGTATAGCGCGAGTTCTCGAGATCGCGTACCTGCGGAAAATCGGCGCGGAAATGCGCACCGCGCGAGTCTTCACGTGCCATGGCTGCAAAACGTATGGAGTTCGATACGAGCAGCAGGCTTTTGAGGTTGAGCCAGTCGTGCCACGTCAGATTGAACGCGAGATCGGCACCGGCAATACCGGTTTCATCGAGTTGGGCTTCAAGGTCCGAGAGTGCCGACTCGGCGCGCGTGAGGCTCGCTGCGTCGCGGATGATACCCACCTCATCCCACATGATGTCGTAAAGCTTCTCGCGTAAATCCGAAATATCGCCAGGTGGTTTACCGAGGGGGATACGGCAGCCCGCGATCGCTTCCTCGATTGCCGCCCGATCGGGTTCGCGGTGTCCCTGGTGGGCTTTCACCCAGCGCGGCATGGCATCGCCCGCGATGCCGCCGAACACGGTCGAATTCGCAACGCCGTTGCCGCCGAGACGATTCGCGCCGTGCACGCCACCCGAGTCTTCGCCCGCGATGAAAAGACCCGGGAGATCGCTGGTGCAGTCCGTGTTGAACACGACACCGCCCATCATGTAGTGGGCTGTGGGCACGACTTCAACAAGTCCGCCTGCGAGATCGAAACCACAATCGTCGCAGCGCTCGACCATGCCTTTGAAGAGCTTGCGCACCTTGTCCGGGCCGAGATGTCCCATGGCGATGTAAAGCCCGCCATTCGGCGTGAGCTTGCCCTCCCGCATCTCCTGATACATGCCGCGAGAAACGATGTCGCGTGTCGCACGCTCGTTGCGCGGATCGTACTTGTGCATGAACCGCTCTTGCGCGCCGTTCAGCAGATAACCGCCTGAGCCGCGGAGGCCTTCCTCCAGCACCGTGCCGGTCATCCTCGTGTGCGGACCCGCAAGCAGACCCGTCGGATGGAATTGCACCATCTCCATGTCGCGCAACGTGAGGCCCGCGCGCAGGGCCATCGCCATACCGTCGCAGGTCTTGTCGCCGGATGGCGTGTGGTACTTGTACATCGTCGGGCCGCCGCCGGTGGCGAGCAAAACCGCCTGCGCCTGCACGAACACGAACTCACCGGTGCGTACGTCTATCATGAGCACGCCCGCGAGTGCATCGCCTGCCATGTTGTTGATGAACTCGACAGCGCGATGCTCTTCGAGGCGATTGATGCCGCGCGCCCACACCTGCTCCGCAAGCCGGTTGATGATTTCGATCCCCGTCAGATCCCCTTTGTGCACGGTGCGGTCGAAGGTCTGACCGGCAAATGCCTTCTGATGTATGGTTCCGTCCGGATTGCGGTCGAAGAAGCAGCCGAGCTCGTTCTCGAGCTCGTGTATACGCTCGACGGCTACCGACACGAGTGTCCACGCGAGATCCTGATCGGGCAGCCATTTGCCGCCTTCGATCGTGTCCATGAAGTGGCGTTCAACTGAATCACCTGCAGCGAGCGCGACGTTGTAGCCGCCCTGCACCATGCGCGTGCAGCCGCATTTGCCGAGAAGCCCTTTGACCGCAACCGTGATTGAAAGCTCGGGGTTCGCCTGGTGCGCGTGGAGGGCTGCAAAAAGTCCGGCACCGCCGGAGCCAAGTATGAGTATGTCAGTCTTTAGTGATCGCATCGAAATCAAGAAAGTAAGTATCAGGCGGTCTTTGGCGCGCGTGCTTCTGTCCACACGCCCGACGCAAGCAGCAGCCGCATGTAATCGTCGCCGAGCCCGCTCGAATGCAGACGATCGTAATGTCGCAGGAGATGGTGCGCGACGTCCTTGCTGTCGTAGAGATCCAGCAGCACCGCAAGCTTCAGGATTTGCTCGCCGGTAAGCCCACCGACCTCGAACAGGTCGCGCGTAAAGAGCGCATCGCTCCACATCATCTGGATCGGATAGTTCGGCGTTCCGTGGAAGGCCAGCGGCTTCATGACGCGACCGGCAAATCCTACGAAGGTGTGCAACATGAAACCACGGCTGCGCAGATGTGCATCGATATCACCGTATAGCGGCTGGCCCTTATAGAGTGGGACGAACTCGACCTCGCATACCACCGCAAGGACGCTCGGCAACGTCGCATCGCCACCCTTCAACACATCGAGCTCGGCGCCCTGTATATCCATCTTGATGAAGTCGAGGGCACCAATGTCATGCGTACGAACGAAAGTGTCCAGACTGACCGTCTCGACTTCGCTGCGTCGTACGAGCCGCTGGTCGTCGAGGTTGTTGAACGCTGCGATATAACGCTCGTCCGGTTCGTAAAGCGATGTGCACATCGAATGTGCGGTCTCATACAGGAAACGCTTTTCTTCGCGCCTGCCAAGCGCACACGGGTAGTAGCGTATGCCCGGTCGAGCTTCCCGGTTAAGCTTCTCACACAGCGCAGGATCAATTTCGAGCGCCGATATTCGAGAGGACGGAAATTGGTCGAGCAACGCATGCACAGGCTCGATCAGCCCTTCGAGCGGCAAAGCGCCTATGTCCAGGATATTGAAACTGAGTGCGTGTTGCTTGGAAACGAGCAGATCCGCGAGCGAGACCGACTTCGACTGCGTTGGTGCTGTTCCCTCGCCTCCAGGTGGAATAAAAGACATCGTGGACCCTAGCTCGCCTTGACGCCAAGCGACGCAAGCGCTGCGGCGCGCTTGTCCCGCGCAGCGTTGTTCACCTGGGTATAAAGGCTGCCGCCACGGCTGTCCATGGAAACGAGCAGCGGCCCGAATCCCTTCACGCGGAATTTCCAGAGAGACTCCGGATTGAGATCGTCGAGATCCACCTCTTCGATCTGCTCGACCCAGGTCGTCTCGAGCGCCGCTGCGCCGCCCACGATTGCGAGGTAAACGCCGCCCACATCGCGGAATGCGTCACTCGATCCTTCCGAGAGCCCGCCTTTGCCTATGATGATGCGCACGCCGTACTGCTCCATCAGAGGACGCGTGAACCGCTCCATTCGCGCGCTTGTCGTGGTGCCAATGCAGATCGGTGCATAACCTGAGGGATGCGCAGCGGTCTCCCCCACCCATTTGACGTTCGGCGCGGTATGGACCACGGCATGGCCTTTCATGTCGAAGCGCGTTGTGCGTCCGCGGTCGAACATATGTATCTGGGTCGCGTCGCGAATGCCGTAGAGCGTGCCATTGAGTGTCACGGTGTCGTTCAACTCGAGCCTGCGAGCGTCAGCTTCGCCTATCGGCATGTTGAAGTCGTAATGTGCCATGTCGAACCTCTCAAAAACCGTAGCTCAAGCCTTTCGGCGTAAACGTTGCACGCGCCCGGCGGGCCGAGTGGCATTGCATGTTCACGGCGACAGGGTTCATGGTGATGTGCGTTGCCGCGGTCTCGACGTGCACGGCAAACGATGTCGAGTCTCCGCCAAGGCCTTGCGGCCCTACTCCCAGCTGATTCACCGCACTGCTCAGTTCGGCCTCGAGCCTCGCACCCTCGGGATCCTCGCAGTGACTACCGAGCGGGCGCGTCGCCGCTATTTTCGACAGGTGTACGCACAAATCTGCCGTTCCGCCGACGCCGACGCCGACTATCGTAGGAGGGCACGTTTTACCCCCGGCATCGAGCACGCAATCCACGACGAATGTCTTGACGGCATCGATACCGTCTGCCGGCACCGCCATTTTGAGCCATGAGTTGTTCTCGGATCCGGACCCTTTCGGAATCATTTCGATCGACAGCGTTTCGCTATCCTCGACGAAATCCAGATTGATAACCGGCACCCGCCTGCCCGAGGACGTATGCTGATTCTTCCGTGTTACGGGGTGCACGACGGATGAGCGCAGCGGATGCTCCTGCGTCGCCCGCTCGCACCCCTTGACGATCGCCTGCTTGAGCTTGTAACCATCGACTTCGACATCACTGCCGATGGTGACGTTGTAAATGGGGATACCCGTATCCTGGCACAGCAGGTTCTGGTTCTCCTCGGCCACTTTGATGTTGCGAATCATCGTGCCGAGGATCGCTTTGCCGGTCGCGTCAGTCTCGGTTGCATCCAGGCGCTTGAATCCGTCCTTGATGTCCGGCGGCAACAGCTTCAGCGCGCGGATGTAGAGCTCCTTGCACGCTTCTTCCACTTCTTTAAGATCGACTTTCATGGACCTATCCTTGATCGCTGCATCACTGCGCACTGCGTCACCACATTCACCTCATTGCTTCCTTACTACGATTGCATCCCCCATCTCCTCACGGTACGTTTTTCCACCGTTTGAAAAACGAGGTTTTCCACGATGAGGCCGATGATGATCACGGA
>JAQGNH010000066.1 GCA_028291945.1 Betaproteobacteria bacterium | reverse complement strand
GCAGACGCGCGAGCGTAATCACCTTGTCCGAAATCACGTCGAACGGTATGTGCGCTTCCTGTAGCGCGCAGTACCAGCCGCGGATGAAATCGAGATAGCGGGCATGCGGTTGCGCGCCGCCATAGTTGTCCTGGGTGTGCCTCGAGAAAACTAGGGCAACCCGCGCCGCCGAGGTGGCGCCGTCGAAATACGGCTCCCATCGCGCCTGGCGCGTGAGCACTTCGCGCATCGGCGCGAGGCTGCGGCGGTCGAAAAGATCGGAGTATCCGCCGTTGATGTGAAGCCACGTATTCACGCCATTCGCAAACTGCTGGGCGATCCACGGACGGTTCTCGGCTTCCGGAGACGCGTACAGCCGCCACCATGGGTAGAAGTAGCTCGCGGTCATCCAGCGAGGTTTATCAGGGGCGAGCGAGGCGAGGTACTTCGCCTGAATGCCAGGCCACCATGGCGCGGTGTTGCGGCGTTGACATTCGAAAGTGAGGACATCCTGATAAGGCACCCAGTAATCGATGTCCCAGCCGCCCGGTCGTATGGTGTCGAGCGACTCCATCAGTTGCACGGCGGCGATAAAGATCGCCTCGGGCTTCGCTGCATGAATCACCGCATGCATGCGCTTGACCCACTCGGTGATCCGGTCATAGCGCCACTGGTTGTAGCGCCGCCATAAGGGGTCCGACCAGTTCTCCTCTAGCGGTATGTCGGCTCCGGAGGCTTCGCGAAAAAGCGTGCGGCACGTGTTGCAATAACAGAGGCCGGTATCCCACGCCGCGAATTTGCCCTGGTTATTCCAGATGCCGTCGGCGTCGTAGCGCGTCAGAATCTCGCGTACGACTTCCGGCATGCGCTCGTGGTAATAGGCTGCGGTGGGACAGGTGACGTAGTGCTCCGAGACTTCACAGAAGCTGCCCGATCGATCGCGCGAGAACCATTCGGGATGCTCGTTCGCGAGCGCCTTCGGTGCACAGCTGGGATCGATTCGCGCGAGCACGTGCAAACCTGCGCGGTGCGCCACGGGGATGACTTCGGCAAGCAGGTCGCGACCGCCGAGACCGCTGCTCACCCTATGATCCGCGATACGTGTCTGATAGAACGCAACGATGCCGCCGCCATTGATACAAAAGGCGGTGGCGCCGAAGCTTTGCACGTCGCGCACGAGGCGCTCGGCATCGATTTTCGGCTCATCGCCTTCGCGCAGGTTGACGAGGAGCACACGGTTCGGCCGCTGCCACCATTTCATCTGGATTTTCGTCATGAGCCATCTGTGCGACGCGCGCTCTGAGCGCACGTGCGCATGCTAGTCACCTTTGTAGAATTCACAGCAGGCTATTTCTTTGCGTTCCCCGGGTCCATCGTTTTTTCTTCTTTTCCGATCATCTCTTTCATTTTCCTGTCCCATTGCTCTTCACGCTTCTTGACGTCCCCCTGCTTCATGCCCTTTTTCTTCATTTCGCCTGACATCGGCGCATCCATCTTCAGGGGCTCGTCTTTGCTATTTTCTGCTGCCGAAGCACCGCCAATTAAGACCACACCGGCGATCGCAACCACGCGGCAGGCACCCAGCAAACCGCTTTCGGTTCCCATAGTCGATCGACGCATCGCAAAAAGAAAGTCGTACTATTCTGGCGCTCCACTCGAGCAGAGGCAACAACGCAGAAAGTTGAGCCTGGCAGCAGGATGAACAATTCGATGAGACGCCCGCTTCGAAACCGTAACGCCGGCGCACTCGCACGAGACTGGGCCGTGGCGGGAGCCGCGGCAACCGTCTTGAGCGGGATACCTTCGACCGTTTACAGCATGCTGACCGGCGCAGACGTCCTGGCGCCCACGCGTGCTGCGGGAAGGATGCTCCTGTCAGCCGGTGCGAGCGAGGTTCAACTGGTTGTCGCCGCAGCGCTCGTCCACACGGCCGTATCTTTTTTCTGGGGCGCCCTCCTCATTTTCGTGTTGCCACGAAAACACGTGGCGCTCTGGGCCGTAATCGCAGCCGCGCTGATCGGCGTGCTGGACCTGCGGATCATCGCTCCATCGTATTTCCCCGAAGTGGCGGCACTGGCGTTCTGGCCGCAGATGGCCGATCACGTGATGTGGGGCGCGAGTTTCGGCCTGGCACTGGCGCGTCGCTGGCGCGCTCGAACGTGAAGCTCCACGTAATGCTTATCTCGCATTCTGCTTACGCGATAGCTCAATTCAATCCGACCAGAACGGCGATGCCCATCGCGGCGAAAAGAGCAGCCGCAATGTAGCGAATCAACTTAAAAGAGATCTTCGGCGCAAATTTGTCGGCAAGGAACACCGCGGGTGCGTTCGCGACCAGCATTCCGAAAGTGGTGCCGGCTACCACCGCCGGCAGGCTTGTGTATCTCGCGGCGAGCGCAACCGTCGCAATCTGCGTTTTGTCTCCTATTTCGGCCAAAAAGAACGCTACGAGCGTTACTGCGAAAACGCCATACGTGCCGAGCGAATGCGATTCGCGCTCGAGCCTGTCGGGTTTGAGCGCCCAGGCGGCAATTGCAAGGAACGATATGCCGAGCATGAGGCGCAGCGTGTGTGGGCTCAGAGACGTTCTGATCCACGCTCCAAGCAATCCGGCGAGCGCGTGGTTGAAGAGTGTCGCGGCGAGTATGCCGACAACGATCACCCACGGTTTTCTGAAACGGGCGCTGAGCACGAGCGCCAGCAATTGAGTCTTGTCACCGATCTCCGCTATGGCGACGATGAGGGTCGAAACCAGGAACGCTTCCAAGACAGTCCTCAGGGGTCGGCTTGTGCATCCAATGACGCGACGCCCCGGCCGACCCAACACGGGACATCACGTCAATGGTCTCGCCAAGCCAACAAGCCGAATGCGCCATGGCCGAAGCCAAGTGTGTTGACGCATTCCCCCGGGGAAGGGGCGGCTACTCCCCAATGACTGCAGGTATTATAGCAGCGGCGCCTGATCTCGGTTCGCCGAGCTGGATCTGAAGCCGCGCACCGCTCGTTAGACGTTCATCAAGCCCGGTACGCGCTTCACTTCGACGACCCGTCTCGGCTGAAGCCGAGTCGGCACAATACTCGCTTAGGCTACGGCATGACCCCCTGCAATGCGTGCTTTCTTTTGAGCGGTGAGCTGGCGCGACAAGAACCGCACGAGGCGCTTCGCATGCATACACAGATCGAGCTCAGCCACGGCACTCGTGAGGAATACGTGTGCCAGACGTGCGGCGCGAGCTTGCATCGATTCAGGGCAAAGCAGATATCCCCAACGCCTACGGACCGGTGGCGCTTTGCGGATTAGCCTGTAACGGCCGCCGGACCCGATACATTCTTTACCACCACCGAGGGAATGCGCGCACGAGAGCGCACTAAGATCGATCGTCGCGCGGTTCCCCAGGCAAATTCAGCGGGTCACCCGGGTAGCCGTGCCTCACAGCATCGGCCATGCATTCAGCGTAAGTGTAAAAGCCGCGCCGACGAGCCTGGAGCTCGCCTGCCGGGTTCGTGCATTCCCATTGCCACCCGCCGTCCACCTGGTGGAAAACATTCCAACGCATAGTCGCTGATTCACAAGATCGTGTCGGCAACAGGATGCGTCGTGTGGGCGCGGTCTCGCTAGGAACAATGCCCAGCTTGCCAATCCAGCTCCGTGCTAGAGGTTGTCATGGTTTTCTGACAGCATTTCCCGGGTGCGCGACGTATCGTCATGGCATGATGCCATCCCGGTCGGAGAACACGAAGTTGAGCGCTACGACCAGCGACTGGAGCTTCGGCGTTGGTGCTGGCAAATGGGTGTGGATCGTGCGGCAGCCTGATGGCGATACGGCATCGTCAAAGACGACTTTCAGCACGCTGCAAGACTGCCTGGCGGACGCGGCCAGGCACGGATACGCGGGTTAGTGCAGAGTGGGCGTAAGCCACCACGTCATGACCGGCCGCTGCTGACCTCGTTTTCCATTGGGCCCTCATCGAGATAGCTCGCAAGATTGCGCAGGAATATCTCGACGCCGCGGCCCGCATTGCCCGCTGACGCCGAGCAGTTGTGAGGCGTGATGATGACGTTCGGCATCTGCCACAGCGGCGATTCGGCGGGCAACGGCTCGGCAGCGAACACGTCCAGATAGGCGCCGGCGAGTCGTCCGTGCATAAGCGCGTCGATGAGTGCACGTTCGTCTGCGACTTCGCCGCGAGCGACATTGATGAAGCGGGCTTCGCGTGGGAGCAGCGGGAGCCGCGCCGCATCGATCAGTCCATAAGTCGTCTCGGTCAACGGACACGCGATTACGAGCCAGTCTGCCCGCGGCAGCAGGTCGTCGATGCGCTCGTACGTGGTCACTTCGTCGAAGGGCTCCGTCGGTGCGGCCGTGCGGCGTATGCCGATCGTGTTCAGCCCGAGTGCGCGGAGCAGACGCGCGATGCTCTTGCCAATGGGACCGGTGCCCACGATCACCGCGTTCTGTCCGCGGAGATCTTGCGGCAGGTTCGGCGAGATCAGCGGAGACCACTCGCGCCTGCGCTGCGCGTCTGTCCAGTGCGACGTGCCGCGCGCGAGTGAGAGCACGGCCCACGTCACGGTTTGTGCGATCGGCTCCGCGTTCGAGCCCGATGAAGTAGTGACGCGCACACCCCGCTGCAGCGACGGCTGATACATGGGTAGATCGGCGCCGGCCGACGTAATTTGCAGCCAGCGCAGGCGCGGTGCTGCGTCTACGGCGCTGAAGAACGCAGCCGTGGCCGGACTCATTTTCGTTTTGTCGCAGCCTTCCCACACGTCGCGCGAGTAGAAAGCGATCTCGAGATTTTTACGCACGTCTGCCGAAAGCACCGTATCCG
>JAQGNH010000433.1 GCA_028291945.1 Betaproteobacteria bacterium | reverse complement strand
GACGCTGCTGCGGCACGGCGCCCGAAGCTAGCGTGCAGAATACCGCCCGGACGCAAAAACGCGCATAGCCGCGCGGTTCATTTCTATGGCGGTACGAATCAACGTAGTCGTAAGCCTCGGCTCAACGTCCACTACATGACGCTGTCAGCGGGATCGAGCGCTCCCTTGATAGCTGACCCGCCAAATCGTGCCGTTGCCATCTTCGGTCACGAACAGCGAGCCATCATTCGCAACTGCAACACCGACGGGCCGACCCCAGACCTGGGCGTCGGAGACGATGAAGCCGGTCATGAAATCCTCGTATTCACCTGTGGGTTTTCCGCTGCCGTCGAATAGCAGCCGCACGACTTTGTATCCCGTGCGTCTCTCGCGGTTCCAGGATCCGTGCATGGTTGCAAAGGCACTGCCCTTGTACTCGGCGGGAAAGGTGCTGCCCTGGTAGAAGACCATCTGCAAGGGTGCCGAATGGGCCTGCATCAGCACGTCGGGGATCGTGACCTTGTCCTTGAGATCGGGCCGCTTACCCGCATGCCGTGGATCCTCGTGTCCACCGATAAAGTACCAAGGCCAACCATAAAAGGCGCCTTCAATGACGCGCGTCGCATATTCAAACGGCGTGTTGTCGCCAAGCTCATCGCGTTCGTTGACGATGCACCACAGCTGCCCCGTCACCGGCTGGACCGTCATGCCTGAGCAATTGCGCAAGCCCGTCGCGACGATCTTCAGATTCTTGCCGTTCGGGTCGAAGGATAGGACATTCGCGCGCAGCTCTTCCGTGTCCCAGGCGGCGCCGACTGGCTTCATCTTCACCCACTCCGCCAGACCGTCGACGCTGCGCGGTTCCGGAATCAATGTCAGGTGCGGCTCGGGGAACATGTCCTGCGCAACGTTCGATCCAGAGCCGACGGAGAAGAACAGTCGCTTCCCATCCCGCGAGAAGACGATGTCACGCGCCCAGTGATGCGGCACGGGAATCCCTGCGACGATGCGCTGCGGTTTGCCGGTTGCCTTGAGATCGCCGTTCTTGTAACGGAAACGGACCGCGCCGTCGCTGGTGGCGATATAGACCCATTGAGGGTCAGGCCCGAGCGGATAGAACGCGATGCCGAACGGCTGCTGCAGCCCGCTGGCAAATACCGAGTGTTTCTCCGGCTTGGCGCGGCCCGCAGGAACCCGCAACACATGCACCGAGCCGAGCATGCTGTCGGCGACGAACAGGTCGCCGTTCGGTGCGACGCGAATCACACGCGGCTTGTGCACAGCGGATGTCACGAGCTCCGCCGAGAAACCGTCCGGAAGCTGTGGTCGAGCGCCCGCGGGTATCGGCACAACCTGCGCCAGACCATAGGTGGGCTTCGTAATGGCTGGCAGATCCTGTGGCCTGAGCGAGCGCCGGACTCCCGGCTTGTCATCGTGCCAGCTGCCGATGGCCGCCTCGCCTTGCAGCACCTGGCTCAATGCGCGCTCGCCGGAAAGCAGGCTCAGACAATACGCGGTAATGACAAGGACCTTGAGTGAGTGTCTATCGATTGGATACATGACTCCTCTCCATTGCTTAGAGCCGAATACACGATAAATCGAACAGCGCGGTCTGGAACCCGGCACGTCGTCGCTCCAGGCGGCGCTGCGGACAACGTTCATTTTTTGCTTGCTGAGTCATAGCGTGAATACCCGCGAGGCTCAGTCCCGTGCCTACACGAATCATTCGACGGCCGAGATGATGATTAATGCGAATGGCATGTCGATGGTGTATCGCCGCCATGGCCTCTCGATGAAGAACTCGCGGCGATGCAATTCCCAACCTGAACGCGTAGGGATTCGAAAAAAGAACACCGGGCTGATTGGCGCAGCCCGGCGCAAGAAGCCGAACGAGTCCCGGAGAAAGTGGACCGTTCGGAGGGGCAGTCGGGTTCCAGGAACTTGGCTACGCTGCCTGCTGCGAGCACATATCGACCCTTGGTGGCAGTCGATTCTCCGAAGCAGGCTCGAGCATCGCAGCGGCCTCGTAGCGGGTATAGAACTGCCCGTCGCGCACGAAGCCGGATTCGACCGAACCCTTGACCTCCGTGACGTGTCCCTGCTCGTCGCGAGTGAGCACCAGTTCAGGCGGCAGGCCATCCAGCAGATGGCATGGGGCCAGCCGGCCGTCGGCGCAACGGGACAGATACACGGTGCATTTCGCGCGGTCGAGGAAGGCAGGCTGGAATCCGAGGCAGCGGTTGTTTTCGCTCGAGCCATTAGTGCCGCGATAGTAGGCGGTCTCGATCTGGAGCGAGGCCTTGGTCAATGCGTGTCCCATATGGATCCTCCGGTGCGGGTTGTCGCTGGAACAGCGAGCATGGCGCTGACACAGCGAAGCCGATACCCATGACCACCAGACTACGCATGAGCGGTAACCGCCCGGCTCCAGATCTCGCTGCGAACTTCACAAATGTCACCGCGGCGGACACCAGCGAGCTGGGGGGACAGCACCGCGCGCTCATCGGCGGCGAGCGGCTCTCTTGTGCGCCAGAACCCATGATGGCGCCATAGTCATGAAGCCAACTTAATGCGGCGTTCAGCTCGGCGAAACGGGCCGGCCCTCATATTGATCGTATAGCGGGAACACCAGCACCCGAAGATCCTAAAGATCTCCAGGTTCGAAGGTGGTGTTTCGCGCGCGATTTGATTGGAAGGGTATAGCCATGAAACGCATTGCAACAACACTCGTCATCCTAACGCTCGCAAGCACAGCGACTGCCGCAACAGCAGCCCTCAACGAGTATGGGAACCCGATTTCGGGCGACTATCCGTACCCTGCGTCTGTTCCCAACGGGTATTCACTAGCCAGTGAATTTCCGAACATGGTGACGTACGAGGACGAGCACAGAAACGATCCCGTGCGGCCGTCGAATACACCGACGTCTCCGTACAGCGTGCCGAGCTCGGTATCGATGGCGGATGAAGGTCTGGTCCCCGGCATTCCCGGTGTGCCTCCGTACGATAACCGGGGCACGCATCGTTGACCAGTAAGTGGCAGTCGTGTCTGCGACGCTCGGCGAGAGGCTAGTGTCGCCCGGGCGTAGGGCCAGGTCCGACCTGGCCCACTTTCCCGATCAACTCCGTTAACGTGCGCGAGGCGCTCGCGTCATCAGCCTGTTCTGCAAGAATTGCACTCCCACGGCCGCTGCGATATTTAGCGCCAGCGCAAGCAAGCCGGTGTAAACCGTGTAGTGCTCGCCGCGAATGAGCAAGGTGTGCACCGGCTTTATGCCATCCAGGAAAGCGAGCGTAGTACCGCCTATCAGACCCACGGCCCAGCCCAGCAACAATGCGGGTGCGCGAAACCAATTGAAAAACAATCCGAACACCACGGCGGGAAAGGTTTGCAGAATGCAAACGCCCCCGAGCAGTTGCAGATCCAGCGCAAACTGCGTCGGCAGATACAGGATGAACGCCAACGCGCCCACCTTGACAATCAGCGAGACGATTTTTGCGACCTTCTGCTCGCCGGCCGGTGTCACGTCGGGCTGCACGTACGCCTTCCAGAAATTGCGCGTGAATATATTTGCTGCGCCGATCGACATGACCGCTGCGGGTACCAGTGCGCCGATAGCGATTGCGGCAAACGCAAAACCCGCAAACGAGGCCGGGAACAACGCGTTGAACAAGGCCGGCACGACATCGTTGTTGCTGCGGATGTCGAGCTTGGCAGCGTAGGCCATGTAACCCAGTAACGCGATGAGCCCGAGCAGCACCGTGTAGGCCGGCAGAAAGACGGCATTTTTACGGATCGTGTCGGCGCTCTTGGCGGCGAAGATGCCGGTCAGTGTATGGGGATACATGAAAGCCGCAAGCGCGGACCCTAGCGCCAGGGTTGCATACGGCAGCATCTGTTGCGGCTGAAGGATCAGCCCCGTCGCGCCGCCCTTGGCCTCGAACGCCGCGCCGGCGGAAGCGAACACGGCGCCATAACCGCCCAGCCTCGACGGTACGAGCACCACCGCGACCAGCACGACGATGTAGATCATCGCGTCCTTGACGAAGGCGATCAACGCGGGCGCGCGCAAACCGGCTGAGTACGTGTAGAGCGCGAGTATGACGAAGGCGGCCGCCAGCGGCAGCTCTCCGGTCAGGCCGAGCGCCTTGATGACGACTGCCATGCCGACGAGCTGTAACGCGATGTACGGCATCGTTGCCACCACGGCAGTGACAGCCACCGCAAGCTCGAGAGCGCGTGATCCATAACGCCCGTACACAACGTCGGCAGCAGTCACATGGCCGCCTTCGTGGGCTGCATGCCAAAGGCGCGGCATGATGATGAACACAATCGGATAGACGAGGATGGTGTAGGGCAGCGCGAAGAACCCATAGGCGCCAACCGCATATACCAGCGCTGGTACAGCAATGACGGTGTAGGCGGTGTAGAAATCGCCCCCCACCAGAAACCAGGTGATCCACGTCCCGAAGTTGCGACCGCCGAGTCCCCACTCGTCGAGGTGTGCTTTTTTCTTGCCGCCTTGCTGCCAGCGCGATGCAGCAAAGCCCAGCACCGTGACCAGAACGAAAAAGAAGACGAAAACCGACAGCGCCGTCCAGTTGATGGCGGGGTTCATTATTCGTCTCCTTGCCTACGACCATGCCGATAGACCAGCCAGATCAGCAGGGAAGTCACTGGTACCCACAGCAGCTGATACCAGTAAAAGAAAGGGAATCCGAATAGCGCCGGCAGCTCGTGGTTATAGAACGGTACCCACAGCAGTGCGATGAAAGGCAATAACAGCAGAATCCGCATGTTTAATCAGCGTGCGGCCGTTTCACGATAGTCGGCGGCGGCGTTTTTGCCGGTACTGCGACGCCCCACCGACTCGTCTATCTGGCTATCGTGCGCAGCGACTGTTGCAGCGGTGCGGCGGCGGCATTGTTCGCGCTGCCGCGTACGAGTATGTCGGCCGGCGACACAGCCCGCCCATAGAAAGCGCTGTTGGCTGAAGCATCGGGTTTGATCACGGCGCCTTCAAGGCTGACCCCTGCATAAGCGCCTTTGGATCGTGCGAACGACACGAGGTCGGTGGTCACGGTGGCCGACGTACCCGCACCGACGGGACCTGCCGCGATGCTCGCGTCCCCGCCGAATTTGAACGAGGGGCTCAGCAACGCATCGAGCGCTTTCTCGGTCATCACCAGGACAATGACTTCGGATACGTCGACGCCGATCTGAAAACCCACGCTGCCTGCGCCCATGTTGTAAAACGCCGGACCGACCCATCTTCCGGCTTTGCCATCGCGCCCAAGCACCACAGCCTCACCACCTGATCCCCCGAAGATGAAAGCCGCACGCGTCACGCGCGGGCTGATGATCACGGCCCGCGCGTTCTTCACGTTGTCCCTGAACCAGGTCATGTCCGGATCTCTTTCGAAGTTGCTGAGCGTCGCCTGTGCCGCTTGCACCTGCTGATCCGCAGCGGGTCGGGTGTCCGGGGAGGCGCAGCCCGCCAGGGCAAGGCCGATGGCGAGCACTGCAACAGTCAGCGGCGTGTACAGCTTGCGATATGAGGTCATAGCTTCGTCCTTGTGATCGGGTTGAACCGGCGGCGGCTTCAGCGGCAACGGTAACGAAGTGAGCTCCAATCTCTCGACTCGCCGTAAAGAATCATCTTCCTCCAAAGCGCTTCCGTGTAAGTGAGTAGCGTGTTATTGCCCTGATCCTCTCGAGCCATTTTGCGTGCAGCTTAGACTGAGGCGTGCTTCCACAGAATGTCGCAGCGGACCACTTTTATGGTCGAGCGGATCAAAGCACTCAGTCAAATCAGCGCCTGCTCAACACGCTGAAGTGCCTGCACGCGAGGGATAGGACTCAACTGCCCGCGCACTTCTCGCAAAACGCGTTCCTTCGATTTATTGCATCTGCAATGCAGTCGGTTTCTTCTGAAACGATGCATCGATGGCGCAGACATCGTGGCGCATTTCGCGCGCACGAAAGTGCAGTCGATATGATTGAACGACCGGGAGATATTGAATGATCAGCCACACTGGCACACTTGAGCCGACAGGAACTGAGGACCGCATCGATGCGATCCTCGATCGCGCGCTCGAAGCGACGTTTCCTGTCAGCGATCCCATCGCTTTTCCGCTGGGTGGTGGAGCGTTTGTTCAGGATAACCGTTATCCCGTGGGGCTCATATCCAGCTGGATCGCGCCGGATGGAACCTATGTGAGCATTCGTCCGGTGCGACCCGATGATGTTCAGCTGATGCAACAGTTCGTGAAAGCCCTTTCTCCGAAAACCAAGTATTTGCGGTTCATGAGCGGAGTGCGCGAGCTTCCGCCTGCGATGATCGCGCGTCTCACCCGAATCGAGTACGGCCGCGACATGGCACTGCTTGCGCTTGTCAGTGACCGCGACGTTGAACGGCAGGTCGGCGTGGTCCGCTATGTGCGCGCTCCGGACGGCGAATCAGCCGAAATGGCAACCGTTGTGGCTGACGACTGGCAGGGACGCGGCCTGAGCCGTCACCTTTTGACGCAGCTCATCGATATCGCGCGTGCGAGCGGACTGAAAACCCTATCGGCTGACATCCTCACTGTGAATAAACCGATGCTCGCGCTTTCACGAGCGCTCGGCTTCGAGCTCGATGACCCGCTCGGCGACGGCGCAGTCGCACGCGCTACGCTGCGCTTGAGTGGCTCGCATCATGCGGCGTTGCTTGAGCCGTGACTGACGTCGTGTGCTCTCTCCAAAAGCTGACTGCTGAGGTGCGATATGAACTTCGATGATGCTGAGCTGGATCTCGAATTCCTGGAACAGGACGCGGAGGATCATCTGACCGAGCGTGAAGCACTGCTGCTGGGTTTGGCATCGGACAGCGACAGTACGGATTCCTGGACGGAGTGACGCGCGTGAATCGCCGTGCCGGGGCTGGGTCAGACTTCCCGCAAGCGCCGGCGCTGAAGGACTGGATGCGCATCGCATGAGGGGCCAATCGGCCTACTAGACAACTTGGTGCCGACATTCGAGAACGTCGTACGGGAGCGATAGCCGTACATCCGGCTACCGGCGATGCAGACGTGAGCGCGGGCTGTGTGAGATCAGACTTCCACGGCGTCCTGCATGCGCGCGACGGCATTTCTGAGCGCGTCCGCGCTGCGCTGAATGCCCTTCCGTTCCTCGCCCGACATGTCAGGTTCGAGGATCCGTACGACGCCGCTGCGCCCGACAACGCTCGGCATCGAAAGCGTGACACCATACTTCGCGTTATACGAGGCGATTGGAATGACGACTCGTTCATCGCGCACTATGATTTCGGCAATGCGTGCTGACACCATACCGATGCCATATTGACTCGCGCCGATGCCTTCGATAATAGCGATGTTGGCGTAGCGTACTTCGTGCTCGATATCCTGTTGAAACTCCGCCCGGCTGAGATCCGTGTTCTGCAGTGAATCGAAGATCGGCGCGCCCGCGACGCGCGCCGAAGACCACAACAGCACTTCGGATGTCCCGTGTTCGCCGACAACCTGAGCTTCTATGGAAACGGGGCTTACATTCAGTCGCTGTGCCAGGTGAACGCGGAAGCGCAGGCTATCAAGGTACGTTCCTGTGCTGACGACGTGCCTGAATCCGTAGCAGCGAACGAGGTCGGCAAGCGGGTCAGGCGGATCGGTGACCACTACGATGACCGCTTCCGGCGCGACCTCCCAGAGCTGGGGAAAAATTTGCCTGTAAACAGCCGCGTTTGCGTCGAGAAGCTTGAGTCTGCCAACGGGATCGCTGCGGTCCGTTGCTCCACCCGTCTGTTCGTTCACGCCGGCAGTAATCATGACCACGGCCGCACCTTTCAGATCGACATACTCGCCATCCCGAATGTGTGAAACCGGGGACAGCGGCGCGCCATAACGGATATCTTTCGCGACGGCAATCGACCGCTTGCGGTTTCTGTTCACCAGAACGATCTCGCGCGCGCAGCCGCGCATGACTGTGGCAAACGCGCAGGCCGCACCAACGGCGCCGGCGCCGATTACACCGATTTTCATCGTGTCCTCTCCCGCGACTCCGCGCGTGACGCGTCAGGTTGATCGATCAACGTTCGGGACCGTTCCGCGCCTTGTTTGGGGCGCTCTCGCCCCTTGCGCGGGTGCGTCGGCCCTACCCCCGCTCTGGTGCGCCGAATCGCGAGTGTGATCTCGTTCAGGTCGTTTTCGGTCAGCTTTACGGCAGCGGCTCCGATCCAGCCATCGACCTGTTTCGGACTGCGCGCGCCGACGATTGCTCCAGTCACAGCAGGCCAGGCAAGGGTCCACGCGATCGCCACGGACGAGATGAAGACGTGATGCCGTTGCGCGACCGCCCGCAGCGCGTCTCGCAGCGCAAGATTGCGGCGCAGACGCGGTTGCTGAAACTCCGGCGCGTGGCGCCGCCAGTCGTCATCGGCGAGCGCAGCGACGCGTTCGGCCGTGAATCCGTCCGTGAGGAGGCCGGATTGCATCGGGCTGTAGCAAATGACGCCGGTATCGTGGCTGTCACACCACCTGATCTCCTTATCGCCCGCGTTACGGTTGATGAGCGAAAACGGCGGCTGCAGCGAATCGACGTGGCGTATCGCTTCGCAGCGCTCGAGCAGATCGATGTCGAAGTTCGACACGCCCGCCGCGCGAATTTTTCCCTCCTCCACGAGCCTCGTCATCGCGTCCCACGAATCCTCGACGGGCGTGCCCATCTCATCGGGCCAGTGAAACTGGTAGAGATCGATATGCTCGACTCCGAGGCGCCTGAGCGACGCTTCGCATTCACGACGGATCGAAGCCGGCGTGAGATCTCTGCGAGGCGGTGTCATCGGATTTTGTGCGTCCCAAACAAGTCCGCATTTCGTAAAGATGAGCGGGCGCTGAGATTGCGGCACATCGCGGAGCATCCGGCCTACGACCTCCTCTGAATGCCCAAGCCCGTAAACGGCAGCGGTGTCGATCCAGTTGATACCCAGGTCGAGTGCGTGCCGCATCGTGGCTATCGACTCTGAGTCGTCCTGCGGGCCCCAGCCGAACGACCACCCGCCGCCTCCAACCGCCCACGATCCGAACCCGACGCGTGTGATGTTCAAGCCGCTGTTGCCGAGCGGACGGGTAGGCAATGTCATGCTGAAGCTCCTGTGGTTGAGTTGCCCCAGAGTAGGACGAAGATATGGATCAAGGAATGGCGGCAGGACTCACCAACATGACCGGCAGGATCAAGTCATCGCTTTGGATCCGATCGTTTAATGCGCGACGGCGGAGTCGAGTGCTGAGACGTGGATTGCGCGTCATCGCAACAGGGTCGAATTGCTAGAGCAATGCCGTCAGGACTCGGTTCGATGATCGGCCGGATCACGAGACTGGGCAGCATGCACGATCGCATGATGGCAGCTGCGGGCGCATAGGCCCGCTTATGCGGCAACTGCCGCTCAACCATTGCCTGGCCAAGCACCTCTCGACACCTTCCCGTTCAGAGAACTTCAGGAGTCTTCAGCCTTTGGCCAAGGACTCAGCGCAGCTTTGCCAATACGATCCATGCATCACGTTAGCACTTGCAATGAGATTGGCGTCTTTGACGCTGAGCTCGCGTCGACTGCCCTGGAGGTACATCATGAAACCGTCCCGGCGATTCTCCACTGGGACTTCGCTGCGGAGCAGCTCGCGATGTGCCAATCATGCGAACGCGTTCTCTAAACTGAAGTGGAGCGTGGCCTTACGGGCCTTGGTGCATGACATTCCTATGGCCTGACGCGCTCTGGCTATTGCTCGCGCTTCCTGCTCTCGCGGGCCTCTACGTTGTGCTGGTGCGTCGCAGGGTTTCGGATCTACGGAGAGCACGACCGTAGAGATCGATGGACAATTCACGGAAGTAGACTTTGACGAAGCGGCGCTCAAGGAGATCGCCGACACCACACACGGCGAGTACTTTCACGCAGCGAGTGCGGCGGACCTGAGGTCGATTTACCAGAACCTGAACGGCCGCCTTGTGCTCAAAAAAGACGAGATGGAAATGACGGCACTCTTTACTGCACTGGCAGCGGTTCTGTGGCTCACCTCTGCGGCACTTTCAGTGTTTTGGTTCAACCGCACCAGCGTAGGGTGACGCGATACGGGACCTACCGCCCCCGTATCCAGGGGCGGTAGGCAATCCGTCTTTCGCGACAGGTCCGAGTGTTCGTATCAGCGGTGACCGCCGCCACCGCCGCCATGCCCCCCACCGCCACCATGCGCCATTCCGCCACCGCTATGCTCCATCCCGCCACCGCTATGCTCCATCCCGCCACCGCCATGCTCCATTCCGAAACCGCCATGCTCCATTTCACCGCCATGGTCCATTTCGCCACCGCCACGCTCCGATCCGAAGCCGCCATGCTCCATTTCGCCACCGCCACGGTCCATTCCGAAACCACCAGGTTCCATTTCGCCACCGCCAAGATGCGCGAATCCACCGCCGCGAAATTCAGCTCCTCCAGCGTAGGCACCGGCACCTCGTTCCCCAGGCGCCATGTCCATCCCGCCTTCGCGAAAGCCGCTTCTCGGTCCTTCGCCGCCGGCGAGCCGGCCGCCGAATGCGCGGTCGCCGGCTCCAAACGCGGGCTCGTGATCGCGGAACTGCTCGCGCGCCTGTGCTGCTGCGCGGTCGTGGGCACCAAAGCGCGCCTCCGCTCCCGCACTGCGAAAACCCACGCCTTCGCGATGCGCCGGGTCGAATCTCCAGTGCGCGTCGGCGAGGTGCCGCCCATAGGAGCGGTTATATCGAGACAGATTGATATCGACGCGGTGGTGGTGCCAATCGAACAAACCCCAAAGTCCGAGACCTACAGCAATGCCGGTGCCCCAGTAGAAATCGTCGGCGAAAGCGCTTCCGCCCGGGGGCGCCCAGTACGCAGGGTAGTACGGAGGATCGTCAGGCCACCACCAGTTGCCGTAAACGACGGCAGGATTGTAGGTGGGCACATTGACGATTTGCGGGTTCTGCGGCGCGACAATGATGTCATCGTTTTCGACGTTCACGACCTGGTGTGCGTCACTCACGAGCGTGCCTGCTGCCTGCGCCCTCCTGCGCAGGTTTTGTATGCTGTCCATGACCCGTTGCTGGTCTGCGATGAAAGCTTCTCCCAGCTCCTGGGTCCAGGCGGTGCCTCTGCTCATGCGCTCGAGCACGGTGTCGAACACGCATAGGGACTTGACGCTTGGATCCCAGGGCTCCGCGGCCAGCGCACGCTGGAGCGCCGTCGCACTGAGATCCTGGTGTTGTTGCACCCATCGTGCAGCTTCGACGACCTCGAGCGGGTACGTTGAAGCCATCAGCATCTGCGACAGGAGCGCATCAGGATAAAGGGCTATCGGCGCAAGTATCTGATCGAGCTGTTCCTGCGTGAAGGTCTGTTGGTTTGCAGCCGGCACAGCCGCGGACGACGGAGTTGGAGTAATGACAATCGACTGCGCTGGAGCGTACGCCGGCATCGCCAGCATGGACGCGATCAGAAATGCAATTGCGTGCTTGGAGCCGCCGTGAGCTCCAGCCTTGGGTTCGCGGGACCGGGCCTGAACCGACTCTATACAAGAATACCCACGCCTATCACTCGTGATGGCGCGTGCTAAGCCTAATTCGAATGTCATGTTGACTCCTTCAGTGTAGGTTGTATGAAGCAGCGCGCGTCAAATCCGCGCAATGGATCCATTTGACGGCAACGGGGTCACTGGCGGGTTTCGCAGCGCGCAGGCTGCGTTTCACCTGTGATCGTTCGCGTCGAATACGCAACTCGTCGCGCTACAGCTGTAACTGCCCGTGTTCGACCCGAAATCAAGCGATGTCATGCGCGCTGCACACTACCCACGTCTGCAGAAGACTCGCGATTGCTGACACTCGCGGCAATACCCTTCTCCAGCTGGCCAATGCCGGCCCGCTGACGAATGTCGTGCTGCCCGAGGGTCAGTACCGTGTATCGGCGAGCGTCGATGGAAAAACCGAGACCAAGGCGGTGACGGTCTCCGGCAAGAACGGCAAGGACCTTCACTTCCACTGGACCGCTGCGAGGTAATCACCGACCAGCGCAAGCCCCCGCTCACGGGGGCGTAATCCTTTCGAGGGCTTCGCTCGCGCAGTATCGGTGTCGACCGATAGTCTTCGCCCCGTCAGGCCCGCTCGGTTTCCTCTGCGTGGCTTACCCACCAAGCCGGATACTGAGTTGCATCGATCTTTCCGAACCCTCCACGGGACGCCTCATCGAAGCACTCCAGTGTGCGCGCGGCCGCGGGCAAGGAAACGCCCAGCGCTTTGGCATCCTGCAGCATGTCGCGCAGGTCCTTGCGCATGAAGTCGACGTCGAAGCTCGCGGCACCCGTATCTTCGCCCGCGAGCGCAGCGGCGATCAAACCGCCGCGCGCCTTGAGGATGCCGGCGCCAATGTTGGAGTCCGCGAACAGATCGATAAGCCTCTCGCGCTCGATCGGGACCTCTTGCGTCAGGCTGCAGGCTTCGGCCAGCGCTTGCCAGAAAACGGTGAGCAACAGATTGACCGCAAGCTTCATGCTGGCGCCTGCGCCCATTGCGCCGACCAGTTCGACTCTGCGGCACAGGTGCTCGAGCAGCGGCAGCGCATCAGTAAATGCATCCGGTGTTCCTCCGGCAAACCCGAACAGCGTTCCTTCGCGAGCCGGCTTGACCGTGCCGCTCACCGGGCATTCGATCAACACCGCGTCCTTGGCCGCGACTCGTGGCATCAGCGCGCGATGATCGTCGCCGCGCACGGTGCTCATCTCGATGAACAGCTTGCCCGCCGCATCTCCTGAGAGCAGCCCGTCCTTGCCCGTGTAGACGGCCTGCATCGCCGCTGCATTCGTCAGCATGCTGATGATCTG
>JAQGNH010000063.1 GCA_028291945.1 Betaproteobacteria bacterium | reverse complement strand
TGGCCGACACGATACTACGAGTGACGCGGCGCGCCCGAGCTCCGGCGCAAGCAGCAGCGGAAGCGGTGCCGGAACTTCGGGCAGCGCCAATTCGACTACTGGGAACTCGAGTTCGAGCGGCACTGCCAGTACCGGCGGAACGAGTGGAATGGCGGGTGGCGGCAGCAGCTCGGGCGGCACCGACGCAAGCTCTGGCACTGCAAGCGGTGGTACAGGCAGCTCGGGCAGCAGCGATACAACCCGCGGCGGAAGCGGCAGCACCGGGATGAGCAGTGGGAGCAGCGCGGCCCCCGGCTCGACGACAGGCAGCGGCAGCACAGGTACGTCCGGTCGCTGACCAACCCATCTGATCCGCGGTGATGATCTTCGCCGCCGCGGCACGGTCAGAACGGCAGGAGCCTTACCGCTTCGCTCCTCATCGTACGGCTCACTTGGACCCGGCATTCCGTCGGGTCCTTTTTTACCGAACAAATCAACTTGACCGGCATTCACTCTGGCGACGCGTGCTTGGCCGGCTATTTGAAACGATTAGCGTGAGAAATGGCTCACTTGTGACGGTTGCCCCCTTTCCACATTGCACAGCGGAAAGCCACCGGCCTAGAATCCAGCACAATTTTTGAGGATTCTCATATGAAACTGCCATCCGGATTATTGACCCTGGCGCTGATCGCGGCTCCCGGCATGGCCCTCGCGGAGGACGTATACAAATCCGTGATGCCCGACGGATCGGTCGTCTACGGCGAGAGCGCGCAACCCGGCGCCCGCAAAGTCGACAAGATCGATGCTCGCGCGGCCATCAGTGGTGCGATCGTGGCGACCCCGGAGGACAAGCAGCGGGCCAGTCAGATTGCCGCCCCTTCGTCGCCGGCTGTAGGTGTTATTCCTCAGGCACCACGTGAGGCCGCCCCTGCCTTGCAACAGGGCACGATCAACCCGCCTGGCGTAATGCCGAGACGCGGCTACTAAGCGCCCCTGAGAGTTGCTCGCCCTGCGGCACGTATGGCGTCGCAGTTGGGGTTAAGTCTTCGCCTTGTATTGTCCGCCTCGATCAGATCCTGCGTACGAGGCGGAAACACCCGGTCGGCAAGCAGACTACCCACACTTCCGTTCGATCTGATCGTCCGTGTTTTGTAGAGCACAGCAGTAGATCGCAATCTGCCCGGCGTTTTACACCGTCGTAAGCATTGCAGCCCCGATCTCGTCAACGGCGACGCGTGCGTGGCGCGGAAACTCATCGCCATCCTTGTGCCCGGCTCTGCACTGCGCGGCGTGTCGACTTGGAAGAATCAGCTGGCATACAGTAACCTTCGGTCTCTACCCGAAAAGCCAATGCACAATTGGCCGTGCGGACGTCATCAAATCGGAGGAGACGCTCATGAAATCGCATATCAAAGCAACCCTTTTTGCATCGCTCGCAGTGCTTTCGGCAAGCTGTGCTGCGCCAGGCTCGCAGCAGAGCACTGGATCCAATCCAATGACATTCTTTGTCACGAGCGTCGGAACGGGCAAAGGCGCTGAGCTTGGCGGCCTCGCGGGCGCCGACAGACATTGCCAGTCGCTGGCTCAGGCTGTCGGCGCAGGAGGACGCACCTGGCGCGCTTATCTCAGCAACAGTCCTGTGGGTGGCGCACCGGCCGTAAACGCACGCGATCGCATCGGACGCGGCCCGTGGCAGAACGCCAAAGGTGTGGTTGTCGCACGCGACGTGAACGAATTGCACGGCAACAACAATCTGAGCAAGGAAAACTCGATCACCGAAAAAGGTGAAGGTATTCCAGGCGTGGGTGACCCCGTTAACATGCACGACATGCTAACGGGTTCCTCACCGGACGGCCGTGCATTGCCGGGCGACAAAGACATGACCTGCGGCAACTGGACTCGCGGCGGCGAAGGCGCGGCGATGGTCGGCCACCTCGACCGGCGCGGTTTGCGCGATGACGAACCTTCACGTTCTTGGAACTCCTCGCACCCGTCGCGCGGCTGCAGCCAGGAAAACCTGGCCGCCTCGGGCGGCGCGGGCCTCCTCTACTGTTTCGCGGCCAACTGACCGTTCGTTGTATTGCCGCGCCGGGCAGCCACCCGGCGCTGCGCATCGATCCCTGCCTTGCGGGCACCGACAGCGCACAGCCGGTGTCGTTCCCCGTTACCGCAGATTTATACCCCCCCTCCGGGTCAACGCCGCTCGCGCACGCCTCGTTAATAGCTGCGTGCCCCGATCGGGGATGTATAAATACGACGAGGAGTGATTCATGAACAAGCTATTTGCAGCGGCAGCTGCTTCGGTGTTTGTGTTTGTTTCGATGTCGACGTTCGCGGCCGACGCGATCAAGAAGGACGAACTGACGGTCGGGCAACGCGCCGATATGCGCGCCCGCGCCGATCAGATGAAGATCCAGCGCAACATGACACCGGTGCAACAGCCCGTGAAAGAAAACGTAGAGAAGAAAGCAAACAAGGCGAAACACTCTGCCGTGCGTCACGGCAAAAAAGCAAACAACACAGCAAAACGCGAGCTCAGGAAAGCGCGCGGCAACGCGTAAGTCCATCTGTTCTGCTTCACAAAAGGCGGGGCTCAACCCCGCCTTTTTTTATTGAAAATATCGACACGCATCCACATACTTTTGCTGACACTCGCCCGGTACCCGGGTTGCTGTTTCGGCTTTAGCGAACAGCGCGATTGCAATAGCGCGCGGCGTCATTCTTGCAACCATGTCTGCGTCACACGAGAGCCGACATGGACACGATCTCCCGCCGCTCATTTCTGAAAGCTGCCGGTGCCGCAGCAGCAGGTCTAGCAACAGCATGCGATCGTGCATCGCGCCCTGTTACCGCGTCGCGCACGCAATACTCCTGGCTGAATGTGGACGAAGCGGGCTTTATCGAGCCTGCCATCGCACGTCTGGTTCCAGCCGACGAGAGTGGGCCGGGTGCTCTCGAAGCGAACGTTGCCGTTTACATCGATCTGCAACTCGCCGGGGCATGGGGCGCAGGAGAACGGCTATACCGCAGCGGGCCATGGCAGCAAGGCAAGCCGACGCAGGGATACCAGTTGCCATTCACCCCGGCAGAGCTCTTCCGAAATTCAATGCGCGCAATTACGGACGACGTCCGTAAAACGAACCAGGTCAGCTTTGCAAAGCTGACCGCCGCAGATCAGGACGCCTATCTGAAAGCGCTCGAAGGCGGCGGCAAGGATCTTGGCGGAGTTCCTTCAAACATTTTTTTTCAGTCCCTTCTCGAAATGACGATCGAAGGATTCTTCAGTGATCCAGCCTATGGCGGCAACAAGGACATGGCCGCGTGGAAGCAGATTGGTTTCCCCGGTGCCTATGCCAACTATTACGACCTCGTCGATAAGCACGGCATCGAATTCCGGCGTCCACCGATGAGCCTCGCGCAGGATGCGAGCGGCACGATACACATACACGTCGAACCCCCCGCGCAGAGCGCGGCGAAAGGCAGGTGACCCCATGGCGACGAGGCGTGCTGAGGCTGATGCAGTCCTGCTGGGCGTCGGAATGGTCGGGGCGATGGTCGGTAGAGAGCTGACGCGGGCCGGATTGAAGGTCGTCGGGCTTGAACGCGGTGAACCGCAATTCACTGTGCCCGATTTTCAGGGGCCCCACATGCACGATGAGTTACGTTACTCCGTGCGCAAGGCTTTGATGCAGGACACTGCAAAAGAGACGTTCACCTTCCGTCACGCTGCGAACGAGACCGCATTACCCATACGGCGCCTCGCAAGCTTTCTGCCCGGCACCGGACTCGGCGGCTCCCTCGTGCACTGGAACGGACAGACGTATCGATTCCAGGACAGCGACTTTCGCTTGCGGACCCACACGACCGAGCGCTATGGCAAGAACTTCATCCCGGCCGACGTCACGATACAGGACTGGGGCGTGACGGCAGCCGAGCTCGAGCCCTACTTCGATCGTTTCGAATACCTGATGGGCACGAGCGGCAAAGCAGGCAATATCAAAGGCAGAAAGATCGCGGGCGGCAACCCGTTCGAGGATCCACGTTCACGAGAGTATCCAACACCGCCCCAGAAAGAACCGTACGGCTCGGCCATGTTCCGCAAGGCCGCCTCGAGCCTGGGCTACCACCCCTTTCCCCAGCCTTCCTGCAATCTGAGTCAGCCTTACACGAACCCTGAAGGTCAGGAGCTCAAGACATGCACGTTCTGTGGTTTCTGCGAGCGATACGGCTGCGAGCATTTCGCCAAGTCGACCGCACAGACGACTTTACTGCCTGCGCTGTTGAGCGATCCCAACTTCGAGCTGCGCACCGGCTGTCAGGTCGTTAAGATCAATGTCGACAATACGCAGAAAACGGCGACCGGCGTCACCTACATCGGAGCCAACGGCGAGGAAATCGAGCAGCCTGCAAAGCTTGTCATCGTCGGCATGTTCGCTTTGAACAACGTGCGCATGCTGCTGCTCTCAAAAATCGGCCAACCCTATGACCCGGCCTCTGGCAGCGGCGTGGTCGGTCGTAACTATGCATATCAGACGACGAGCAGCGTACAGGTGTTCTACGATGAAAGCGTCAACATCAACCCGTTCATGCGCTCGGGCGCGAATGGCACGTTAATCGCGGACTTCGTGAGCGACAACTTCGATCACGGACCCCTCGCATTCATCGGCGGTGCGTACATCGGCGAAGTGATGACGCACGGCCGCCCGATCGAATTTCATCCGACGCCGCCCGGCACGCCATCGTGGGGTTCCGCGTGGAAGAAAGCGGTCTTGCAGCATTACAACCACACCACCGTGCTCAACATCCACGGCAGTTCAACCGCTATCCGGCAGAACTATCTCGATCTCGATCCAACCTACAAGGACGCGTGGGGTCAACCGCTGCTTCGCATGACTTTCGACTTCCCGGATAACGATATCAAGATGTCGGCGTATCTCACCGACAAGGCGCTCGAAATCGGGAAAGCCATGGGCGGACAACAAGTGGTCGGCTCGCCGCGCAAGGGCCCTTACAACATCACGCAGTACCAGACGACGCACAACACAGGCGGAACCGTCATGGGAACCGATCCGTCCACCAGCGTCGTGAACCGCTATCTGCAAAGCTGGGACGTGCCTAATGTGTTCGTGATCGGCGCGTCGAACTATCCCCAGAATGCGTCATACAACCCGACGGGCACCCTCGGCGCGCTTGCGTACTGGGCAGCGGACGCGATCGTCACCAAGTATTTGAAATCGCCGGGACCGCTGATGCACATATGAGAACAGCCTTAGTGGTCATCGCGATCGGGATTGGGACGCTGCCGCGCCCGGCACACGCACAGGGCCAACCCGCACAACCGCAAGCGCCTGCCGCGGCTCAACAGTGCGTTGCGTGTCACGGTGCAAGGGGTGAAGGTAATCCCGCTAATGGCTTTCCGCGCATCGCGGGTCAATCGCAGTATTACATAGCGAAGCAGCTGGAAAGCTACGCGGCGGGTTCGCGTCAAAACCCGATCATGGCGCCTATCGCCAAAGGGCTGTCGCCCGAAGAGCGCGATGCTGCTGCCGCTTACTACGCAGCGCAGGATGCAGCTCCGCCAAAAAGCGGTGCACCTGCTCCGCAGGCGCAGGCGTCTGACCGCGGGCGCATTCTCGCGACGACCGGCGACAACAATCGCCGAGTACCGGCATGCATTAACTGCCACGGCCCAGGCGGTATCGGCGAACCGCCGGTCTATCCTTATCTCGCCGGACTCGATGCCGCATACATGACAGCTGCGCTCAATGCCTGGAGAAACGGCACGCGAAGGAACGATGGAGGCCAGCAGATGGCGACAATCGCGAATGCCCTGACACCCGACGACATCGCAGCCGTAGCGCAGCATTACGCAAGTCTCACGCCGCCAAAACCTATCCCCGTTACGCTGGCGCAAAAATCCGGACCCGCGACGAAGCCAGCGCCAGGTAACGTGCCCTCTTCTTCACACGCGGCAGATCCGCGGCCTGACAAGAGCGTTGGCGTCGGTCAAGGCGCAGCTACGACCGGCGGCACACAGGGACCCGGGGGCAGCGGCGAATCGAAGACGGATAGGTCAGGAAACGCTAGATAGGAAGCCGCTAATCAACTGCCCGGGATGACGCCCGGCTCGAGCGAGCGGCAGTGATCTGAGATGTCTTGCGGCTTGCATTTCCACACTCGGTCGATGTGCTTGTTCGAGAAGCAATGCTGCAGAGCTTTTCGCAATGGCCGCAGCCTGAACGGGTAACCGAACACATAAGGATGTATGGAAATGTTGCACACGAGCGGATGCTTTGCGCTCTGCTCGACCATTTCCTCGAACTGGTCGACGAGCATGTCGCAGAATTCGCGTCCCGTGTGCTGGCGATGTATCACCTGAGGTGAATCGTTCAGCTCCGCGGGGTAGGGCACGGACAGGATCGGTCCCGAGCGCGTGCGCATCCAGATCGGCTGGTCGTCGTGCGGCCAGTCCATGATGTAGTCATAGCCCGCCTCCTTCAGCAGATCAGGCGTCCAGGAATTTTCGTATGTGCCTGCGCCCATCCACCCTTTCGGCCGCCTGCCTTCGTGGCGGGTGAAGGTTTCGGTCACTTCCCTGATCACGCGTTCCTCGTCACCTTCCCAGCGAAAATCCTGCAGGGTTTCCGCGTTCGTGCGGCCGTGGGATACGATTTCGTCTCCGCGCTTGCGCAGGCGCTCGAAAATCTGTGGAGCGTGGTCATACAACAGGCTGTTCGTGTTGTGGGCGAGCGGCATCTGCAGCTCGTCCGCGAGATCAAACAAGCGCCAGATACCCACGCGGTTGCCGTAGTCGCGCCAGGAGTAGTTACGCTGCGTTTGCGGCTCGCCGTGCTTGGCGTTGTCATGACCACGGCCTTTGCCGAATGCAAAGCACTCGATGTTCGTCGTGATACAGAACGCGAGACGCTTGCCACCGGGCCAGCTGTAGTCCTTGCGCTCCGTGATGGGCGAATAATCATAGCGGTTATGTTGTGGCAGTTTCATTGCGTGCTCTCTCCGTAAACGGGCGCTAACTTATCACAATGCCGTACGTCGCTACGCTCATGCCGCTACTATGATAGTTCGGACATCACGCATGGGGACGTTCCAATGTGGCAAGCAGTATGCGTTGCGCTGGCGGTGTTTGGCCTTGGCACCGTAAACGCGCACTCGGCCGAAACGTTTCCGTCCAAACCCATACGGCTGATCGTTCCCTTTCCACCCGGCGGCCTCTCTGACGGCCTCGCGCGGTTGATTGGGCAGAACATCGCGCTGGAATGGGGTCATCAGGTGCTGGTAGAAAATCGTCCGGGCGCAGGTACCACTCTGGCCGCAGACCTCGTTGCGAAATCGCCAGCGGACGGCTATACACTGTTCTTTCAGGACCTCACGACGCACGGAATCAACGCCGGTCTTTACCGCAACCTTCCGTATGACGCCCAGCGCGATTTCATTCCTGTAGCGTTTGCTTCAGCCTCGCCGCTCGTGCTGACGGTGCATCCTTCACTTCCGGCAAGGTCTGTTAACGAACTCATCGCGCTGGCCAGAGCGCAGCCCGGGCAGATCAACTACGGGTCGTCCGGCAACGGTGCAGTGCTGCATCTCGCCGGCGAGATGTTCAAGAAGCTCACTCGGGTCGATCTCGTACACGTGCCGTATAAAGGCAGCCCGCCCGCGGTCACCGCAGTCGTCAGCGGCGAGGTAGCGGTCGTATTCGCCACGACCGGTTCGGTGATCCCGCAGATGAAGACAGGGAAAGTGCGCGCGCTTGCAGTCACGACCGCCCAGCGTTCGCCGCTGCTGCCCGAGCTGCCGCCGATCGGTGAAGTCGTTCACGGGTACGATCTGATGCTTTATCAGGGCATCCTTGCGCCTGTAAAAACACCACGCGAGATCGTGACAAAGATCAACGCCCAGGTGAACGCAATCATGGCGAAGCCCGCGTCGCGCGAGAGCTGGCGCCGTCTCGGCGCGGAGCCAGTCATTATCGGATTGGATGACGCAGCCAGCCGGTTCGCGCAGGAGGTGTCGAAGCTGAGCCGGCTCGTCCTCGAAACGGGCGCGAAGATCGACTAAAAACTGAAGTTGTAGGCGGGAGGCTTACGCGCGATGGCGCTCCACCGATTTCCAGTCGATGTCCAAGCCGAAACCGGGCTTATCGGTGAGATGAATGTAGCCGTCACGGAAAATAACGCGCTCAGGGAAAATCTGATGCGGCAGCGGATCGCGCGTGTCCGAGGCGTGTGATTCGACGCAATAGCCCACTTCGGGCAGTGCCGCAACGAGGTGGGCATGGATCTCGGGTGAATGGTGTGGCACGACGAAAACACCATGCTGCTCGGCGAGTTGCGCGACGCGCAGCGATTCGGTGAATCCGGCCGCTCGCGTGGAATCAAACTGAAGATACTTGATGGCACCGCACTCGATGAAATCGCGAACGGTGAAACGATGAATCTCGCGCTCGCCGTGCGACAAGGGTATACGCGTCGCTCCAGCAAGCTGCACGTAATCGTTCGGCTGCAAGTACCAATGAAGAGGCTCTTCGAGCCACGTGATGTTGTAAGGCTCGACCCCGTGCGCAAACCGTATGCAGTCATTCAGACCATACGCCGCGTTCATGTCGAGCATCAGCAGAATGTCGCGCCCGATTGCTTCGCGCACTGCAGCCACGCGCTCTATTTCGTCTTCGACACTGAACCCGCCGGTTTTGAGCTTCACCGCCCGATAACCTTTGGCAACGAACCCCGCCATCTCCCGGGCTGCGCTTTCGATCGTGGCGTCGCGCGGGTAGTAGCCGCCAGTAGAATACGTAAAAATGGGCCGCCGCTCCCCGCCCAGAAGCTTGTAGACGGGCATACGCGCAGCTTTACCTTTGAGATCCCACAGTGCGATATCGATGCCTCCGATCGCGGCCATCACCTGCGGCCGTGCGCTTCGAGGCAACGGCGCGACCAGGCCGCCAGTGCCGAACATGGCACGCGGGCGCGGCGTGGTCAGACTGAACAGTTTGTTCCAGATGATTTCATGTGCGAGCGCATCGTCACCGCGAATGATGTCGCCGAAACGCGTGACCCATTCAGCAATCGATTTGAGCGGCGAGCCATGAATGATGCCGTAGCCCGTCAGGCCTTCTCCTGCTTCGACTTCCACCAGTATTAAGCTCGAATCCTTGAGCGCTTCCTGCGCGGTCCACAATTCGTGCTCGAGCCGGATCGACAACGGATGCGCGCGCACTGCAGTAATTTTCATAGTCAGCTCTCCGTGCCCTTGATGCCCGAGGCTTTGATGACTTTGGACCACTTCGCGATTTCGGATCGAATATACGAAGCGAACCATTCCGGCGTGCTCGCGACGGTTTCGTAGCCCTGCTCGTTCAACTTTGCCACGATGTCCGCCTGCTTCAGCACCTTCACGAATTCGGCATTGATGCGCGCAATCAGCGCCTTCGGGGTGCCTGCCAGCGCAAGTAATCCCTGCCACGCGATCGCTTCGTACCCGGGCACACCTGATTCCGCTACGGTAGGCACATCGGGCAGCGCCGCTGAGCGTTGCGCGCTGGTGACGGCAAGAGCACGCACCTTTCCTGTCTTGATATGCGGCAACACCGGCGGCATGGTCGAGCTCATGATCGGCACACGACCCGCTAGCAGATCGACGAGCGCTGGTGGGCTTCCTTTGTACGGCACGTGAGTCATGTCGATCCCTGTCAAACCTTTGAGTAGCTCCCCGGCGAGATGTTGCGAACCGCCGGTGCCGGACGAACCGTAGTTGAGCTGTCCCGGCTTTGCTCTCACGTACGCGATCAGCTCCTTGATGGTTCTCACGGGCAGCGACGGGTGCACTATAAAAATATTGGGCTGTTGAGAGAGCAGCGATATCGGCGCGAAATCGCGCACGCTGTCGTACGGAAGCTTCGTCTGCATCGCAGGGTTCGTCGCATGGGACGTCGCAGCCTGCAGCAGCGTGTAGCCGTCGGGATTTGCTTTCGCCACGACTTCGGCGCCGATGATGCCGGTCGCGCCCGGGCGGTTGTCGACCACAAGCTGCCGGCCAAGTCCTTCGCCCACACGGTGCGTGATCATGCGGGCAAGCGTGTCAGACGAGCCTCCTGCTGCTTGCGGCACGATGTAACGCACGGGACGATTGGGATAGTCTTGCGCAGACACGCTTGAAAGACACAAGAGCGCGAGCATGCACAGCGCGGCCCTGCAGGCACCTGTTTGTATCTCGCCGCTAACGCGAAATAGCTTCTTCGAGAGCGAGAGCGTCAAAACGGCAGTTTCGACTGAAGACCGGTCTCGCGAGCGATTCGCGTCAAGTCTGCGAGCGTGTCGTCGGGGAATAGCAAACCATCGGCGCGATTTCTGGCGTCGTTTTTCGCTTCGATCTCCCCCGGGTAGAACACCTCATCGAATCCTTGAGCAGCAGGCACCGACTTGATCTCGGTGATGTACTGCTCCATGCGCGCGTTGAACTGATCGAGCGGCTGGAATACGTCGATATTAAGCGCGATCATGAAATGACCACAATTGCTTTTCTCCGACGTCTTGTACGGGCTGTGCACCGCCGAAAGGAAACCGCTGCCCGTAAGCACGCCTGAAAGCATGTCCACCATGGCAGCAATGGCATAGCCCTTGTGCTCGGCCATCGGCAATATGATGCCGTCGATTGCTGCCTGAGGATCTGTCGTCGGCGCCCCTGCCGAATTGATCGCCCAACCCAGCGGTATCGGTTGGTGCTTTTGCTTCGCGAGATAAATCTTTCCGCGTGCGACCCCGGTGTTAGCCATATCGACGACAAAGGGTGCGCGTCGACCTGCAGGCGCCGCGACGGACCAGGGATTGGTTCCGATGATTTTCTTGCGGCCGCCCCACGGTGCCATCGCCGGCCCACCATTGGTGGTGAGCATCATGACGCAGCCTTCGCGTGCACCCGTAAGCGTGTAGTACATGCAGGTGCCGAAGTGGTTGGAGTAGCGCACGCCGACAGCGCCCACGCCGTGCGCCTT
>JAQGNH010000417.1 GCA_028291945.1 Betaproteobacteria bacterium | reverse complement strand
AGCCGGTCGAGCCGGCAGAGGTGGTGGCGCTGGTCGGGGCGCTGGCGATACGGCCGTGACGCGACAGGACGTGATCGCGCGGGCGCGCATAATGGAACCCGCTCGACACCCAACGTTCAGTCCATGTCACGATCTATAAGAGCCCTCTTCGCCGCGGCGCTGCTTCTACTGAGTTTGGGCGGTTATTCCCGTGCGCAGGAGTTTCCGACCAAACCGGTGCGGTTCGTCGTGCCCTTCCCTCCGGCCGGGCCGAACGATCTGGTCGTCCGGCTGATCGCGCCGAAGCTGCAGGAGCTGCTTGGTCAGCCGTTCATCGTCGACAATCGCGCAGGCGCGAATGGCATCATCGGCAGCGAGCAAGTCGCGAAATCCGCGCCGGACGGTTATACGCTGCTCGTCATCTCGTCGTCGTTCACGATCAATCCGAGCACCTACGCGAAGCTGCCGTTCGATCCGCTTCGCGATTTCACGGTCGTCACCTCGCTCGCGACGAGCGACATCATCTTCGTGGTGAACCCGACGGTGCCGGCGCGCAGCGTGAATGGATTCGTGGCGCTGGCGAAGTCACGTTCCGGCCAGCTCACCTTCTCGTCGTCAGGCAATGGCGGATCGCTGCACCTCGGCGCGGAGCTTCTGAAGATGTCAGCGGGCATCAATATGCTCCACGTGCCGTACAAAGGCGCTGCGCTCGCGCTCAACGATGTCATCGCCGGCCACGTGGACTCGATGTTCATTGCGGCCCCGCCGGCGATCCCGCAGGTCAAGGCCGGCAAGGTGCGTGTGCTTGCCGTCGCGAGTGCGCGCAGAGCGCCTTCACTGCCGGACATACCGACTTTTGCCGAAGCGGGTTTTCCCGACGTGCGAGTCGACTCGCGCTACGGAATTCTTGGACCGGCCGCAATGCCGGCTGCCGTGGTTGCGCGGCTGCACGCTGCGATCGCGAAGACACTCGGCATCGCTGAAGTACGCGCGCAATACGCGGCGCTGGGTCTGGCACCGGCAGCGATGACATCGCAGGAATACGCCGCGTATCTTCGCGAAGATGTCGCGCGGTGGCGGAAGGTGGTCGCTGCCGCGAAGATTCCGCCTCAATAACGACGCGAAGGAAGAAACGTTGATGATCAGAATTATCGCAGCGGCCACGTTCGCGGTGCTCGCAACGCTCTGCGCTGCTCAGTCGTATCCCGTGAAGCCCGTGCGCTCATCGTTCCGTTTCCGCCGGGCGGCGGCACGGACGTCGTGTCGCGCATGCTCGGGCAGAAGCTCACCGAGATGTGGGGTCAGCAGGTCATCATCGATAACCGCCCGGGCGCGAGCATGATGATCGGCCACGAGCTCGGCGCGAAGGCGCCGCCCGACGGCTACACGCTCGTGATGTCCTCGAACAATCACACGATCAATCCAAGCGTCTACAAGACGATCCCGTACGACACGGTGAAGGATTTCGCGCCCGTGACGCTCATCGGCACGTCGCCGCTCGTGCTCGTAGTGCATCCATCCCTGCCCGTGCGCACGACCAAGGAGCTCATCGCACTCGCGAAGTCGAAAAAGGGCGAGCTCACGTATGCCTCCAGCGGAAGCGGCGGGCCGCTGCACATGGCGGGCGAGCTCTTCAAGCTGCGCGCCGGGGTGGATATGACGCACGTGCCTTACAAGGGCAGCGGACCGGCAGAGACCGATCTCGTCGGGGGACACGTGCAGGTGCTGTTCGCGGGACCGGTGTCAGCGTCGGGACATATCAAGGCGGGCAAGATGAAGCCGCTCGCGGTGACGAGCCTGACACGATCGCGAACGTTCCCGAATCTGCCGACGATTTCGGAAGAAGCGTTGCCGGGATACGAAGCGGGAATCTGGTGGGGCCTGCTCGCGCCGGCGGCGACGCCGCGTGAGGTGATCAACAAGCTCCACGCCGATTTCGTGAAAGTGCTACAGATGCCGGACACGCAGCAGAAGTTGCTGAGCCAGGGCGGCGAGCCCGTGGGCAGCACGCCCGAGCAGTTTCAGAAGATGATTGTGACTGAGATCGCTCAGTGGGCGAAGGTGGTGAAGGCGGCGAATATTAAGGCGGATTAGGGCAACACGAACATCAACGTTGCCCCCTTCCCAACCTTCCCCGCCGTGCAGGGAAAGGAGAGTTCGCGATATGCTCTGCCACTATCGTCTCCGTGACATCGTACGAGGCTTTTCCATGCTGACCGGCCAATGACAAATCCCGTCGCAATGACAATTCAGCTTACCGCTGCGGTCTTGATGGCCGCCGCATGTACGGCGATGGCGGCCGACTCGTATCCCACGCGGCCGATTCGAGTCGTCGATCCCTTCTCGCCGGGCGGAAGCACCGAAGCGCAGGCGCGTGCGGTCGGCACCAAGCTGACCGAGGCGTGGGGGCAGCCGGTGGTGATCGATGCGCGGCCCGGCGCCGGCAGTGTGCTCGGCTCGCAGCTCGTAGCGCAGTCTGCGCCCGACGGCTACACCCTGCTTGTCAACAACGTCGGCGTCGTGACGGCGCCGAGCCTCTCGAAGAAACCGCCGTTCGATCCGCTCAGGGATTTCGCGCCGGTGATCATGGTCGGCACGCAGTCGCAGTTCATCGTCGTGCACCCCTCGCTGCCGGGAACGCTGAAGGAGTTCCTGCAGTACGCGAAAGCCAATCCGGGCAAGGTGAACTACGGCTCGTCCGGCGTCGGCGGCAGCAGCCATCTTTCGATGGAGTATTTCAAGATGGTCGCGGGCATCGACATCGTGCACGTGCCGTACAAGGGCAGCGCGCCCTCGGCGACTGCGATCATGGCGGGCGAGATCCAGTTGGGTTCGTTTGCCGGGAATTCCGTGCTGCCGCACATCAGGTCCGGCAAGCTGCGTGCGCTCGCGGTTACCACCCTCAAACGATCGGCGGTGATGCCCGATGTGCCGACCGCTTCCGAGGCCGGGCTGCCCGGCTACGAGGTGATCACGTGGTGCGGCATCTTCGCGCCGGCACGCACGCCGGCCGCGATCGTGACGAAGCTCAATGAGCAGATGAATGTGGCGCTGCAGACAGCGGAAGTAAAAGAGCGCTACGCGAGAATCGGCGTGGAGCCTGCAGGCGGACCGCCGCAAGTGCTCTCGAAGCTGCTCGCGTCGGAGTCGCGGAAGTGGAACAAGGTCATCACCGAGGCGGGGATTCCGAAGGAGTGATGAAAGGACCGAGCGTTTGAGTTATGCATGCGCGCGATGCGCGCAGTCGAATCGAGGATCAGTCGGAACGTTCGACAGTGTCCTCCCGACGTAACTAAATCGGGCATACTGCGGTCGCATGAAATCAAACACTGTGGCGGCGACCCGGAGCGAGCGTGTGTCAGCCGCGCTTTCGATGCTGATGATTGCGGCAGCGCTTCTCGCTGGGTCCTTATCGAGCACCGCCGAAGCTCAAAGCTATCCTGTAAAGCCGATCCGCGTGATCGTCCCGCTCGCGCCGGGCGGTGGCAACGACACGCTCGGTCGCTTCATTGCGAAACATCTGAGCGATGGACTCGGACAGCCACTCGTCGTGGAAAACCGGCCAGGGGGTGGCGGTCTTGTCGGCGGCGAGTTCGTAGCGCGCGCGACGCCTGATGGCTACACGCTCGTCGTCGGCGGGTCGGGCCTCATGGTCGTGACGCTCTCGTATCGGAAGCTCGACATGCAGAAGGACTTCACGCCGATCGCGCTGATCGGCGAGTACGCGTCGCTGCTCGTCGTGCACCCATCGCTGCCGGTGAAGAACGTTGCCGAGCTGATCAAGCTCGCGAAGGCGCAGCCGGGTCGGCTCAACTATGCATCGGCGGGCACCGGCTCGGCGGGGCATCTCGTGATGGAAATGTTCAGGACACGCGCAGGTCTCGACATGGTGCACGTTCCATATAAAGGTGCCGGCCCCGCGCTGACCGAAGTCATGGCGGGTCAAGTGTCGATGGTGTTCAGTAATCCACTCGGCTCCGTGGCCGCGGTGAAGGCGGGTCGGCTGCGTGCGCTCGCGGTGAGCGGATCGCGGCACCTGGCTGCCCTGCCCGCTGTACCGACTGTTGCAGAGTCGGGCCTGCCGGGTTTCAATTCGACGTTTTTTCTGGGGTTGATGGGGCCGGCGGGACTGCCGCGCGAGATCGTGATGCGGCTGAACAGCGAGACGAATAAGGCGTTGCAACGGCGCGATGTTCAGGATTGGTTTGCAACGCAGGGGATGGATGCGCTGGGCGGATCGCCGGAAGAATTTGCTGCGCGAGTCAGGGCGGATATCGATGCGTTGGCGAAAGTGATTCGGGATGCGGGCATGCGGTTGAATTGAGTTGCGCTGAACGACGGATTTCAAGATGGATCCTGGATCACTTCGCTCTACCGCGCGGTCCAGGATGACGCGTCCGAAGTCCGCAAGTGGACCAAAGTGATAGCAGACGCGGGGATTCCGAAGGAGTGAAGAACGCGGTTTTCCGTGCGCCACGGGATTGCCGCGTCGGCCCTGTTGCCTCCTTTCCATGAACAACAGGCCTCGTC
>JAQGNH010000404.1 GCA_028291945.1 Betaproteobacteria bacterium | reverse complement strand
AACGCGCTCACGAAAACCAGGAGCGTACACGTGCCATACAAGGGATCGCCGCAGGCCGTGCTCGCCGCGGTCAACGGCGAGGTCGATTTCAGTTTTCCGAGCATCACCGGCGCGCAGCCGCTGCTCGATTCGGGCCGGCTGCGCGCAATCGGCGTCAGCACGGCGAAGCGAACGTCGCTCATGCCGAATCTAGCGACACTGCACGAATCCGGCGTTGCTGGTTACGACAGGACGGGGTGGTATGCGCTGCTGGGACCGGCCGGGATGTCGCGTGATGTCCTCGCCAGGCTGGATGCTGCGACCCGGAAGGCGGTGAGCACGCCCGAGACGAGGAGCGCTTTTCTAACACAGGGGCTCGAAGTCGAGACGAGCACGCCGGAGCAGCTCGCCGAGTTCATCAAACGCGAAGTCGAGCAGAATATCGACCTCGCCCGCAACGCGGGCATCGAGAAGCAGTAGCTAGCACCCGCGCTACTGCCATTCGAAGAATGGGCCCGTACAACGTTTTAGCGGCGTAGCCGCACCCGTGTACACCGCCGACTTTATCAGGAAAGCCATCCCGGCTGAGGAATGCCCTGACCCTCGATTCTGGTGTCTGGTCTTCGGCAAAGCCGATCGAACCGACGCTCAGCGACAAGCAGATGAATCCTAAAAGTCTTAACACAGACACCCTCATTTTGTGGCGCGTATCGGCGGAACGGCCGCAGCATCCTGATGTACCCAAAACCCGGTACGGCTCGCCGGCGCGCCTATTCATTCGATACTAGCGCCAGCATCGGACGCCGCGTGTGCCACTCGGTGGTGTTCTCATAGGCCCACGCGATCCGAAGCACGCGTGCTTCATCGTAGCCGCGGCCGATGACCTGAAGCGAGAGCGGCAGGCTCTCGTCCGTGTAGCCGCAGGGGAGCGCCACCGCGCAGAGATCGAGCAGATTGACCGAGCGAGTGAGGCGGCTCATTGGCGCGACGCGCTGGTCGACCTCGCTGACAGATATTGCAGGCGCTGGCGTCGTGGGCGTGAGCAGCGCGTCGAAACCACTCAGCTTCGCGTCGAGCTCGTTCATCACGCGACGGCGCTCGGCGAGAATGCGGATGTACTCGACGGCGGAAATCTCTTTGCCCGAAGCGAGGCGTTTGCGAACGTCGTCGTCCATCGGCGGCTCGTTGCTGTCGATTCGCTCCTGGAGTTTTTCGTAACCTTCCGCGGCGATGATCTTGCCCGTGGCTTCTGCGAGCGTGTTGTAATTCGCGGGCGGTGTGATGGTCTCGATTGTCGCGCCGAGGGTCCGCAAGACTTCGAGCGCGTCCTCGAACGCACGCATCACCGCCGGCTCGACGCTGCCAAGCTCTGCAGCCGGGAATATCGCGAGGCGCATGCCTTTGACGCCGGATTTGAGCCCGCTCAGCACGTCGATGCGCGGATGCGCCTGCGTGCGTGAGTCGAGCGCGTCGGGCCCGTGCATTGCGTCGAAGAGCAGTGCCGCATCCTCCACGTCGCGTGTCATCGGCCCGAGCGTGTCGAGCGTGTCGCTCAGCATCAGCACGCCGTGATTGCTCACACGGCCGACCGTGGTCTTGAGACCGACGATGCCGCAAAGACTCGCGGGAATACGCACCGATCCGCCGGTATCGCTGCCGAGCGCCGCGGGCGCGAGACCGGCAGCGACCGCAACACCCGAGCCGCTGCTCGAGCCGCCGGGAACGCGATGCGTCTGAAGATCCCACGGGTTCCACGGCGCGCCGGCTTTCGTATTCGTGCCCCAGCTTCCGAAAGCGGCTTCGACCATGTGCGTCTTGCCGATCGCAATCATGCCGGCAGCACTCAGTCGCTGGATCGCTGTTGCGGTGACGGCTGCCTGCTGATCGGCGCCGACCGAGCCGCCGCGCGTCACCGCACCTTCCATGTGCAGCAGATCCTTATATGCGATCGGGACGCCGTGCAGCGGCCCGAGCGTCCTGCCCTGCGCGAGCGCACCATCAGCGCGCTCCGCGGCCGCGCGTGCTTCCTTTTCGTGCACGTCGACGAAGGCGTGGAGCTTCTCGTCATAATGGCGGATGCGTTCGAGGTACACATCGAGGAGCGCGCTCGCCGTAAGCGTGCGGTCGCGCAAGCGTCGTGACAATGCGTGTATGGGCTCGAAGGCCAGCTCGCTGTTATCCATTTATACTAGGCTCGTCAGTGACCGTGCGAGTTTAAAGGAAGTCGGCTTTTGGCAGCACGACAGCAATACAGAGTGGGCGTGGACATCGGCGGCACGTTCACGGACATCGTTCTTGTTTCGGGCAGCGGCGCCGTCTACAGCAAGAAGCTCCTCTCGACTCCGCCTGATTACAGCGCTGCGATCGAGACCGGACTTCACGATCTACTGAGCGAGCTCTCCGTGCGCGGCGCCGACATCGGCGAATTCGTGCACGCGACCACGGTCGCAACGAACGCGATCATCGAGCGCAAAGGCGTGCGCGTCGCGCTGGTGACGACGAGAGGGTTCGGCGATGTGCTCGAGCTCGGG
>JAQGNH010000360.1 GCA_028291945.1 Betaproteobacteria bacterium | reverse complement strand
GCCTTCGCGTACGACTTGAGCGATTCGAAATCGCCGCTGGGGTCCGGGCTGTGAAAGCCGCCGCCGCTCATGCGCGTGTTCGAATAGTGCGAATCCTCGGGCTGCTTCTCTAATATCACGACCTCGGCCCCGACCTCGCGTGCCTCGATCGCGGCGCACCCTCCCGCTGAGCCGAAGCCGATGATGACGACGTCCGCTTCGTATTCGGCGGGTTCGTTCAATTGCTTCATCAGGCTATCCATCGGTTATCAAGCGCCAAATCGGGTGAGGTCCGGATTATCGCGTAACGACGGCTAAGTCGGGGCCGGTCCGGACTATCACGTAATGTGGACCGCCCCATTTACCGTAATGTGGACCTGCTCCCATTTACGTTTACCCTTATGGCTAAACTGTCGCCTCACAGATCGAGAGGCGAACGTGCCGGAGTCCGAGCTTCAAAGCATACGGACGCACGGCTATTGGCCGGTAAACGGAGGAACCCTGCACATGATTTCAGTCTCACCCGTTAAACCCGATTTCGTCGCGGTCATCGGCAATGTCGACTTGAGAGAGCCGCTGAACGATGACGTTTTCGCGGAGATCGACGCCGCATTCAATCGTTACGGCGTACTCGTGTTCCACGGTCAGCCGCTGACCGAAGACCAGCAGAACGGCTTCGCGAACCGCTTCGGCCCGCTCGGCTATCCGATCGCGCCGTTCCGGCCGGAGAATGTCGAGCGGCTCGCCAGAAAAGAATCTGCGGACATCTCGAACGTCGACGAACACGGCAGAGTGCTTCCGGAAAGCGATCCGCGCGTGCTGATCACTCGCGCGAACGCCCTGTGGCATACGGACAGCACCTTCAAGCGCACGCCCGCGAAGATGTCGATGCTCTGCGCGCAAAGCGTGGTGCCCGAAGGCGGCGAAACCGAGTTCGCCGACATGCGCGCTGCGTGGGACGCGTTGCCGGAATCACGGCGGCGCGGGCTCGAAGGTCTCATTGCCGAGCACGATTACTTTCATTCGCGAATGAAGGTCGGTCTCGATCCGGCGACGCTGACGCCCGAACGCCGCGCGCTATTGCCCCCGGTGCCGCAAGTGTTCATTCGCACTCATCCCACAAATGGGCGCAAGTCCCTTTATCTCGCCTCTCACATCCGGCGCATTTACGGCATGAGCGAAGCCGACGGGCAGTCGCTCGTCCAAGAGCTCGTCGAGCATGCCACGCAGCGCCAGTTCGTCTACGCGCACCAATGGGCGGTTGACGACGTCGTACTGTGGGACAACCGCTGCACGATGCACCGCGGACGCCCGCACGACCCGAGTATTCCCCGCGTCATGCGCCGCGCAACGGCGATGGACGTCGGGCCGAGCGTACCGGAGAAATGACTGTGTCCGTGATGCGCCCTCTTCTCGCCTGCGTGCTGCTCGCCGCAGCGCTTCCCGTCGTGGCGCAGGGTTTTCCATCGTGCAGGTCGATGCGCATGGTCATCGCCTATCCCGCGGGCGGCCCGACCGATTTGCAGGGACGGATACTCGCGCAGAAACTTTCCGAAAAATGGGGACAGCAGCTCGTCGTTGAGAATCGCGGCGGCGGAGGCACCGTAATCGCCACCACCGTCGTTGCGAAAGCGAATGCTGATGGCTGCACGCTGCTGCTCACTGCGCTGCCTTTCGCCATCAACCCTTTCATCATTTCGAAACTGCCGTACGAACCGAAAGAGCTCGCGCCGGTGACGCAGACGACGCGCTTTCCCCAGGTACTCGTCGTGCATCCGGACCTGCCGGTCAAAACGGTGAAGGACTTGCTGGCCTATGCCACGGCGAATCCCGGCAAAGTCAGTTACGCGTCATCGGGAAATCTCGGCACGGGCCACCTCGCGGGCGAGTTGCTGAGCAGTGTGTCGGGCGTTAACTTTCTGCACATCCAGTACAAAGGCAGCGCGCCGGCATATCCGGACGTGATGTCGGGCCGGGTGCCGGTGATGTTCGACAGCGTCGGCGGCATCAGCAAGTACATCGCGTCGGGACAGGTGCGGCCGATCGCAGTGACTACGGCCGCGCGAAGCCCGGAGCTGCCGAACGTGCCGACGGTGGCCGAGTCCGGATTTCCGGGTTTCGAAGTATCGGCGTGGCAAGGCGTGGTCACGACGGGCGGCACTCGCAAGGACGCTGTCGCGAAGCTCTCGTCGGACATCAGATCGGTATTGATGAGCCCCGACATGCGCGAGCGGCTCGCGCGCCTTTCAGCCGAGCCGGTCGGCAGCACGCCCGCGGAGTTCGAAGCGTTCATTCGAGCGGAAGCCACGCGCTGGGGAAAAATCATCCGCGAGCGGAACATCAGGACGGAGTAGGCTCGCGCGCGGAGGGTTCGCGCCGCTATGTGACTATGATGTTCTCGAATCAGCGGAGTCGGTGAGTCACACACGTGAGAAAGGCATGCAGTGCACGGTCGGAGCGCCAGCTTGACGCCACGATAGCGGGGATCGATCTCACCGACGAGCGCAGGCTATGTCTTCTCCTGCTCGTACACCTTCTATTGCCCACGCGATGACTTACTGAGAGCTGGCTCCCGGTCCAGCGCGCAATATCCGGCCAGGTCCGGATTATCGCGAGCTGACCGTGAATCGCGTCGGGTCCGGATATCCTAATTTGGACCCGATCCCATTTCAGGCGCCATCATCCTAGCGTTAGGTGTGGGGCCAATGAGTTTCAATGCAGACTGGTTCAAAAGGCCCGCCATCTTCATCAGTTCTATTGACGTAGTGATAGGCAAACCCCGAGGTGTGTAACCTTTCCTCAAAGATCAAGTTCATGTAATCGATGCGCCCGTAAACGTACAGGTGCTTCCTGATGGAAATGATGTCTTCCCATTCCGAGCCAGCGATCGTAATCGCGAAAGGAATTCCGGTGTTGGGTGGAATTGGTTGCGGTTGCACCCATCTGGACGTGTCCTCTTTGAGCTGTTCGCATCCAAGCGGAGTATCAGCCGTGGCCGTAGCTATCCAACCCGTAGTTAGCCTGGCTGGAGACCGCCCATGGTTTTTATATTCCCCACGAAAGACAACACCGTCGTTATCGGGATAAAGAGGGCTGCTTTGATCTCTGGCATCAGTGATTCGCAAATTTTCAAAAATGAGATGCGCACGTTCGGCGTTTATCAAAGCGTTAGCCGATTTTTCGGCAACAGCAAGGGACTTGCTCAATACAATTTCTTGTCGAGCCAGCCAAATAAATTGGAGCCACACGACAAAGGCAAGGACAGCGGTAAAGAGAGCCGTGGGGTCGTGCAATGTTTTGGTAACGATTCGGCACGGTATTGGACATGGCTCAACTGTTTGGCTGGGACGTTTTTCGGTTTTGGTGCCCTTGCCGTGTTCTTCGTCAGCCAGCAGGATAAGGGAAAGCGCGACCTCGGGATGGACTTTCTGTCCTTGTGTTTCACTGCTTGCATGTGGCTTGTGTTCGCAGCTAAAGAAGTCGTGTGATAGACAATAGAAAAATGCGATTAAAGCGGATAGTGGGAATGCGGCTAATGCGATGACGAATATTGCATGCCCTATCACGCGTTTCATATCAGTGGGATAAATGGGGTGTGGGGTAAATGGGGTCGGGTTCGGTCGGGTCCGTTTTTCATCACGAATGTGGACCTGACCGGACCTGCCCCGCTTTTCTCTCTTAGTCCGCCTTGATGCCGGCTTCCTTCACGACTCGCGCCCAGCGCTGGAGGTCTTCTTGATAAACCTTCGTGAACTGCTCCGGGCTGGTCCCCATGATGTCCGCGCCTTCGAAGCGATCTCTCACTGAAGGCAGCGCAAGCCCTTTCACGACTTCCGAATGAATCTGATTGGCGATCGGCCGGGGCAGCCGCGCCGGGCCGACGAAACCGAACCAGGTGATGATCACCATGCCTGGAACGCCTGCATCCGCCAGCGACGGCACGTCCGGCAAGCCTGAAAAACGTTTACCCGGGGCCGTAGTGACCGCGAGCGCGCGGAGCTTTCCGCTCTTCACGTGCGGTACCACCGTAGGGCTAGCCGCCATCACCATGTCGCTTTCACCGACGAGCACTCCAGTCGTCGCCGACCCCGCGCCCTTATATGGCACGTGTTCGATCTTCACCTTCGCCTGAAAATTGAAAAGCTCGCTCGCGAGATGAAGAATCCCGCCCGCGCCGCCCGACGCATACGTCACCTTTCCGGGATTCGCGCGCGCGTACGCGACGAACTCGCTCACCGAGGAGGCTTTGATCGACGGGCGAATGGCCATCGTTCGGGGCACGCCGATCACCTGAGTGATGAACGTGAAGTCCTTCACCGGATCGTATGGAAGCTCCTTCTTGATCGAAGGAACGATCGAAAAACTATCGTCGACTGTCGCGAGCGTGTATCCGTCGGGAGCGGCGTTCGCGACGATGCCGTGTCCGATCAGACCGCTCGCGCCGGCCCGATTGTCCACGACGAACGGCTGACCGAGTTGCTCCGAGAGCTGTTGCGCCATCAGGTCTGATGTGCCGCCCGGTGAGAACGGCACGATGATGCGCACCGGCCTGCTCGGATAGCGTTCCGCTGCGATACAGGTGGAGATCGGCAAAACCGCAGCGAGTGCGACTACCGTGGAGATCGAAAACCTAAGCACGCTGGCTGTTGTATTTCCGCAGCACGAGACGCAGCGTGTCTTTGAGGTGGGGCCGGATCTTCGCGGTCCACGGCGTATCCACTGCTTTTTTCCAGGCGTCGCACGACGCGACCTCCGGATCTTTCAGGTGATAGAGCGCGACATACTGCGGCGCGCCCTCATCGGTCCTGAAGCGTCTCGCGCTCAAACATCCCGGCACTTTACGCAGCGCCGGAACATGCTCTTCGTCGTACCACGCGTTGAAGTCTTTCTCCACGTCCGGCGACACGTTGGTCGCAAACATGAGCAACCCGCCCGCGTTGCCCGGTGCGACTGCGTGGCCCGGCACGATCTGTTCCGCAGTGAGGCGGCAAAACAGTTCCGTCTTGCGAGCGATGCGCTTCGACCAGGGTGAACGACCGTCACCTTTTTTGGTGACGTAAGACGGCTGCTTCAGAACCGCGAGACTTTCGAGATCGTACGTCGCAAGCGCCGTCTTCGCTCCATCGGCTGCGACCCAACGCTCGGCGTTCAGAAACCCTTTGACTGAAAGGCGCTCGGGAATGTGTTCGGTGTCGTACCAATCATCGAACTCATCTTCGGCGATGTTTGGATAATGGAATCCCGCGACGAGCAGTCCATACGATGGCATTGAGTTCCCTTCGAGGAGAGTCGTTAAAAACTGCCATGCTATGATCCCAGCATAGACATTTCGTGTCTATGAAAACGATCTGGAACGTCGATGCCGCAAAAGCCGCTCGCCACGCAGCTCGGAGAATTCGTCGCC